>CAYHEI010000126.1:0-7959 GCA_964355385.1 uncultured bacterium
CCCTACACGACGCTCTTCCGATCTGCCAGGTGGGGGGCGAGAACGAGAAACCGACGACGCGGCGGATCGAACACGAACAGCAGGTGTGGAGCCACCTCGCGGCTGGCCGGCTTTCCATTTTCATGGTGACCGGAGAAATAGGACGGGACATTCTTGTTGTCAGGCCTCAACCCGAGAGCGTCCGTCGGAAGGGGACCGATGGATACCGGCAATGGCTCTACATTCTTGTTGTCAGGCCTCAACCCGAGAGCGTCCCGGACTCGAGCCATGACGGCTCGGCGCAGCGCGTGCGTCAAGCGATCGGAATCCAAACCCAGATCAAGGCCCCGCTCAATCGCGAACACATGGACGGCCGGGACAGTCTTCACCGGCGCCATCACTCCCAGTCCGAGAAAGCGGCCGTCCCCGATGACGAGCGGGCCGGCTACCGGTGCACCAAACGTGATCTCAACATGCCAGAGTCGATGCTTCTGGAAGCGAGTTCCCTCCGCAAACAGCTCGGCCCGTTCCCCGTTTCCGCCAAATGGCTCGCGCTGTACCCTGATGACTTCGGCACGGACTGGCACTTGAGCGTGTCGAAGGGCTTGTGCCACGCCTGAGGCGGCTGCGTGAACGGCTGCCAACCGCTCAGCATCATCGTTCAGGTCCTTCGGAGTGCGACCTGGACTATTCCGCCGTCGCGTCACGCCCGACGGCAGCGCCGCAGGAGTCACCGTTCGCCACGTCCGCGAGCGGCCTGTGCGCTGAGAATCGGCATTCCCTGCGCAAACCCCGAAGTGCTCCAGAATCCTCGTGTCTTCGGAAGGAACGCAATCGAGGGTGATCTTCCCCGTGCTCGCATCCACCTCAACCGTGAGCCCGGAGAACGCCCATTGAGCGTCATCGGCACGAACCAGTGATCCAGAAGGTACCTCCACCAAGATGCGCCGGATCGATGAGTCGGCATGGCGATGTCCGATGGAGGGCAGCGGAACGATTCGGATACGCTGGTCGGAGGGGCTGGCGTCCGCCCCGTCAGCCTTCCGTCCCACCAGGCACCGTTCGACGTCCAAGATGCGCTGCGGCAAACCCCTTCTGAGCCTCTCAGCGGCCTTGTCGCGCAACCGGACGACGAGGTCTGTTGTACGATCGAGAGGCCAGGACCCGAAAGACCCCTCCGCCCCTGGCCTGCGAAGCTCATAGACCCGCCGTACCGGGGGCGAATCGTAGGCCACCAGTCGGAATCGAGGCTTGGGAGCCTGCAAGAAAAAGGTGCGGCCAGCCTTGCGACTAGATTCGGGCGGTTTCATCGCGAACCGCCTTGCTCCCGCCTCATATCGGCTCAACAGGCTCTTCAGTGATCCCGGTTCGGGACAGAGTAGCGACTGACCTTCACCTGTCCCAGACGGCCTGAAGACCCGACCAGGGTAGTCCATCAGCCGTTGAGCAAGTTCGCCATCATTCCTCAATACCTCACCCCACGCCCATGCGAGATCTACCCCTCGCCCGAACTGGTAGAGGCGCTCGCTGAGGGAGCAGACAGCACGAGCCCGATCATCCTCTCCGCCGACATCATCATGGGTCCAGGCGTACAGCCAAGGAACCTCCTGGTCGAATAGGCGGGCTCTGACGTCCTTACCAGCCCGAACTTCGGCGATCCGCCGCGGGTCGCCTCCGACCGTATCAAGATCGTTGTTTGGAACGTACCACGTAAATCTAGGTTGGCCCTCCGTGGCAACCGGAGCCGCAATGATCGGTGGAGGAAGGCCTTCCAACCACTGAAGCGCTGTACGGACATCATCAGGCACGGGACCGCCGATCCCAGCGCCCGCAATGAGCGCCTGGAACAAGCGCGCCGGAGAGGGAGGCCAATCACCAGCGCCGTGATAGCGCCCATCCAGACCCCGAACCGCGACAAGGAGCACTTGTGCCACGGTTCAGCTCTTTTCCGAATCGCCCGCCTTCTTCTTGGCTGCCGCCTTGATGAGCTGCCTGGCTGACTTCAGATCAAAGGTGTACTCCAGTTTCTTCGGCCACTTGTCCTGGAATGGCTTGGCTGCGGCGCTAGCGTACTCTCCGATGAGCTTGCGCGAACCCGGTCCGGCGATCGCCACTGAACGCGGCTCACCGCGGCGAGGAACCTCCACCCACGCGTCGTCCTCGGCAAAACGCAGGTTGCAACCCTCGCGAAGGAAGAGGTCGATGTCCGCGGTGGCCGCAAGCAGCGAAAGGCCGAGCAGGTATCTACGAAGGTCCGCCGATTCCTTCTCACTCGGCCCTTTGAGGCCTCGAAGCGCCACGAGGTTGATCGTCACCTCGCGTTCAATGCGCCCATTGGCGCGAATCCCACCAAGTACCCGTGAGCCATCGTCACGGGTTGTCGAAGGTGCGTCCGCAAATCCTTGAACTGAGAGTTTCACTTTTGATTCCTTGGCTTGAGCCTCAAGCTCAGCCTTCTGGTCCTCGTCAAGCCTCTTCCAGACCGAGTTGAACTGGGCCGCGGAATGCAGCTTCTCAACGTCCCACGCCCTGATGACTGCACGGACAAGTCGGGGCCTCTTCTGCCCGCTTTCACCCCGCGAGTCCCACACGCCGAACACCAGGGAAGTGGGCGCCAGCGTACAAAGTGGTGCCGCATTCCCGGTCTGGAGATCCTTAAACGCCCCCTTAATCAACTCTGACAGCCCGGGACACGAGCGCACGACCGCATCGGCGCTTCTATGCGCCAAGTCGAGCAGGGAGATCGGGGGGTCCTTGTGCTCCTCCTTGCCCTTGCCCTCGGTTCTGAGGACTATTGCTATCTGCGGGATGAGTTTGGCAAGAGGATTCACCGCCTGGCCAGGATCAGCCGCCTTGAAGAGCGGTTCCATCCGGTTGGCCTGCGAACCGACGCTGTCGATGGTCGCCACTTTCGTCCCGTCGGCGAACTCGTCAACGTTGTAGCCGATGTCGGCATAGGTCGGCGGGAAGACGATGCCCTTCGCCCCCTCGACGGGCACGAGCTGTTGCTTCATGTGAAGCGCGACCGGGCCCGCAGGATCGGTCGCCCATGTATCGAGAAGACTGGTGGTGAGTTCAGTTGCGCTTGTCATCGTGTGCGTCCTCCTCGGAGAAAGTTACGAACTTGTTCTTGCCCGACAGGGCCAGCTCGAAACGAAACCGTCTCTGTCCAGTTGTCATCGGAGCGCCTCCGAGGACGGCCCTGGACAACGTTAGCGGCGCCGCACGCTGCCAAACTTGATAGACGTATTCTCGGCGCCCATCCTCGCAATGCGGCCGTGCATTCTCCAATCCCCAGGCCGCCAGAATCTCCACGACGGGCGATGACACGACCTCGTGGCCGGAGTCGTTCGGCGAATACCCGGCATCAATCGCGCTCCATCCCCCACGGGGATCAAGATTGAAACTCCCGCCCATCGGTACGACAAGATTGAATGGATCGCGAACGAGTTCCTCCCGCTGCCTTTCCCAGAGGGACTTCACACCTTCTCCACGACCTGTACCTGTGACCATGGCTCGCGCAATCACCAGTGCAGAGCGGTTCCCCGAATACAACTTGAAGTCCACGCGCCCGGACCCGTCGGCCCAATGTCCCAGGACACTCACGGTTCCTGTTGCGCCACTGAGACGAATGGGCAATCTCATCGGGTCTGCCTCTTCGGATGGAAACACTTCGGAGCATTCCGGAACGTCTCCCTTCTCCTGGACGTATCCAGGCGGGGCAATGGCCACAATGTCCGCTTGCACAATGAATTCCAGGGCAGCTTCAAAGGGGTTCCTCACGCCCTCCGCGCTCATCAGGAAACGCACATGTTCCGGATCGTGCCAGTCGAATCCCCCTTCTGCCTCGCCGAGGAGAACATCGGCCGCCTCCAGAAAGCCAAGGCATGCAAAAACTTGCCCGGGGTTGAAGAGGTCTACCGGGATCGAGGCTCGTGCCATCAGGCCGCTTCCTCGGACCCGTCCAAGGTCGGATCCTCCGAGGCGCGGGAAGCCTGTTGATCCGCGGCGCGCAGGAGAGCCTCCCACCATGCGAGTCCCCACGGTCCCCAGGCTTTCTGGAGGCTTGCGAACCTCAGCGCGACTCGACTGGCGCGATCTTCAAGCACAGACGCAGACGGGGGCGCGTCTTCGCAGCCCCCGGTCCCGATCAACGGCCGCGCGAATCCATGGTGCGCCGCGATCAAGTGAAGCGCCAGGGCCCGAAGATCGGCAGGCAGCGTCTTCAGGTCCGCATCGTTCTCAGCTTCCCCAATGGAGCCAAATTCGTGTCGGTAACCGTCAAGCAGTGCCACACTGAGGGGGCCGGTGGTCTTGGCGTACGGTCCTCCGCCCGGGGGTGCCCTGAACGCGCGCTGCCAACGAGACGCCTTCTTGCCCTCGTCGTGAAGCCGGGCCGCTGATTCAAGCATCGATGAAACCTCACGGGGCAGTCCGAGTCGTCTCGCAAGCTCCCTGGCCCGCCGGACGACTTGAGCCCGGTGCTCGTCGAGAAGTTGCGCCGCCCCTTCCGAGCGATCGTCTTCCGTGCTCGAGTCGAGCCAGCGCTTCTCGACGACAAGCCACTGTGCGGGCGTTCGGTCTTCTGGCTGCTCCAGGTCGAACCGGTAGCGCTCCCGCCAACCGTCAGTTGCGACGGCATCCTCACCAACACCGACTTTGCGGACACGAAACCCGAGAATCGACTCACCTGAGCCTCCAGTCCAGGGGGTTCCGTCATCGATGGTCGGGACCTCCGTGCTTGACCCGTTATCGAGCAATCCGTCCCGAAGACCGCCCAGGCGGCGATCCACGATCACCGTCGAAGACTCGAGTCTCTTCCTCAAGAAGGTCATGCGGCTACCTTCATGAATATTGAGCTCTTCAAGCCGGTACGCCGTCTTGAAGTCGCCCGCGGCTGAGAGCGCAAGCACGACCACCTCGTCGCCGCGCACTTCCGCGGCTCCGACCTCTCCTGATCTCGTCGACACTGCCTTCCCCCTCGCCAGCAGCCACTCGGCGACGCGCCAGCTCTCCGTTTCGAGCATCTCAACGGTGTGCGGCGGGGCGGCTTCGAAGAACTCTTCGACCTCCCTACCGGCAACTTGGCCGTCGTTGGTCCGAACCGGAAGAAAGGTCCTCCACACTACGGTGGCCTGAGGCGGATCGCCCGGCTCCCACCCCCGCAACCAGGGCGCCACCACGGGCCGCCCGGTATGTTCACGCAGCGAGGTCATGGTCCACGCATCCACCAATGCCCGCGTCAGCTCGGGGCGCAAGGGTATGGGGGTGCTCGCCTCCAGGATGAGCTCGGCCAACCCGTTTTCGCCTTCGCGCTTCCGCGTCAGGTCCAAGATCGCTCCAGGGCTGGCATCAGAGCCTGGGCCATCAGAAGGCAACTTCCCGATCAACTTCAGAACGGACTTGCACCTCAAGGCCTCGGAATACGAGTCCTTCTCTTTCTTAGAAACCACCGTGGATTCCTCCCCGGCCTTCTTCTTCGGCGCCGCGGGAAGCGCCGGAACAACAAGAACGGTCGCTTTCCCGCCACCCCTACGGTTCACCCGGCCGAGGCGCTGGACCATTCGTTCCCACGGGACCAGGTCGCAGACCATGTGCTCGGCGTCGAGGTCCACTCCCACCTCTCCGGCCGAGGTAGCGATCAGAAAAGCGTGTCGGTCGAGCCGCCCCGAACGTCTTGCCAAGAACCCCAGCGCGACGAGTCTGTCTGCAGCGGCCTCGCGCTCGTAGATTCTCCGGCCACCGACCAGGAGCTCAATATTGGGGACAATCTGTTGCTCCTTCGAGAGTCGCGAGATCTCAACGCGAACGCTCTCGGCATCTCTGCGTTTGTCACAGTAAATCAACATCCTGCTCGGCCGGCCGCTCTGGCAAGCCAGTTCCCAGGCTTCAGCGGCAAGAGTTCTAGCGAGCTCCTTCGTATCGACAGGTGCGCGAACATTCAATGCTTTCGGAGCGCCGAGGCGCTTCTTGACCGCTGGATGCTGCAAGTCCTCGTTGGACAGACCGAACCCCTTCCCTGCTTTCCACCGCCCCGTCGCCGAGAGAGAGACCAACCTGAGGCGCGGAACCGGGAGCACATGTGGACCGTGCGAACCAAACGCGGCATCCCCGGCTGCGATGGCGTCGATCAACTGCTCGAAAGGAGGGACCAGGTGCGCCTCATCCAAGACGAGCAGCGAATCCATCCCGAGAAGGCCGGCATGGTAGGGACGCATCTTGCGCGAAGTGCCGTACCCCTCGAAAAGAAGACGGGAACCGATCATGTCCACGGTGCCGACGATGATCGCTGGCAACGAAGGGTCCTCCAACCACTCCCGATTGTCGACGAACTGGCCGCGCAATGTCGACACCGGTAACGTTCGGCTCCTCAGGCCCAGCTTCTCCTTCATGTGGGGCTGGCTCTCAACCCAGTTCCGAATCCTTTCCGCCTCCATCGTAGCCTGGTCCACCACGGCACGGCGATCCACGACATACACCAGGCGGCGGGGAACGTCTGCACCTTGAGCGCGGGCGACGATCCAGATCCCCATGATCGCGGTCTTGCCAAGCCCCGTGGGAATGTCGAGCGCGCGCGGGATGCCGTTTTTCATGAAACGGTCCAGAAGTGCAGCCTGCCAAGGAAACGGGGCCTCTCCTTCGGAAAGCCCGAGCGCAGACGTGAATAAGTCGTCGAAGCCAATCATCGTTGCAGCCCGGGCCGATGAGACACCCGGCAGGTGACCAGTCGTTCCAGGTATCCCGTCGCGCCCATATGACGAACATGATCGTCCCGCGCGGCCCTCGTGGCAAGGGGGCCGGCGCCGCGCGCGACAGCGTATGGTCAAGAAATCTCAAATAGTGCATTATGATATTGAGACCGCAACATGTTGTATCTTTCCTCCCCGGCAGGTGAAAGGGCAGATGGGCCGGCGGTATCGTAGTGTTCATGGACCGTGAAGAGCGTCAGCCGGCGGGAACCAAACCTCCGCGGCAGGCCCAACTGGTCCGGCAGTGGCGCATCCTCGTGGAACTCACCCGGCATCCCGAGGGCCGCAGCGTCCCGCTGCTCCGGCGGGAGCTCGGGGTCAACGTCCGCACGCTTTACCGCGACCTCGCGACCGTGAAGGCGGCGGGGTTCCGCGTCACCCGCGCGCGCCAGCGGAACCAGTCCGTGTACCGGCTGGCGGACCGGGCGCCGCTCGCGCTCGGGTTCACCCGGGACGAGATCGCCTCGCTCGCCCTCGCGTCCCACGCCGTGCTCGGCTTCCACGGCACGCCGTTCCACGAGCCGATGACCCGGGCGATCCGGAAGATCGAGGGGTTGGCGCGGCGGGAGGACGCCACGTCGTTCGCGGAGGTGAGCGGACGGTTCGAGGGCGGGATGCGCCGGGCCCGCCGGTACGCCCGGCAGGAGGTCTGGTTCCGCACGGTCGTCGCCGGAATCGAACGGCAGCGGACGGTGCGACTCGCCTACTTCACGCTCGAGCGCCGGGAGACGACGACCCGCGACGTCGACCCGTACGGGCTGGTGATGCACGAGGGCGCGTTCTACCTCGTCGGCTTCTGCCACCTGCGGCGCGATCGGAGGACGTTCCTGATGGACCGTGTCAGGTCCGCCGTGCTCACGGACCGGCGGTTCACCCGGCCGGAGGGCTTCTCGCCGCGCGAGCACCTGCGCCAGGCGTGGGGAGTCGTCCGGGCCAAGTCCCTCGTCACGGTCCGCGTCCGGTTCGACCGGGCCGTGGCGCCGATCATCGAGGAGGGCCGCTGGCACGAGTCGCAGCGGGTCCGGCCCGGGCCGGAGGGAGCCGTCGAGCTGACCGTCCAGGTCGCCGGGTGGGACGAGATCAGGCGCTGGATCATGACGTTCGGCGGCACGGCGGAGGTCCTGGAGCCGCCCGAGCTGCGCGCGGAACTGAAGCGGGAGGCTGCCGCGCTCGCTGCCCGGTACCGCTGATCCAGGGATCGCGCACGACCCGGGATTCACGTCGCACGTCC
>CAYHEI010000127.1:0-7920 GCA_964355385.1 uncultured bacterium
GGAAGATGGACGGGTACGTCAAGGCCTTCATCGCCTGCTCATTGTTTTACCTGCTCGCGGGCGCGGTGCTGGGGCTGGTCATGTCCCTTCACGACGCGCTCCTGCCGGGCTCGTCCGGCTGGACCTGGCTGCTGCTGGCGTCCCACACGCACGTCATGCTGATCGGCTGGGTGTCCATGATGATCTTCGGCGTCGGCTACCACATGATCCCGCGCTTCTCGGGCGCGCTCGTCTGGTCGGCCCGCCTGGCCTGGTGGCACTGGACGCTTGGGAACGTGGGCTTGCTGGGGATGGCATTCGGATTCTGGCTGAACCGGCTCGGGGACGGCCGGTTCGGCTGGCTCCTCGGGACGGCGGGCACGCTCGAAGCGGCGGGCTTTCTGCTGTTCGCGGGCAACCTCGTGGTCTCGCTGTGGAAGGCGGCCGAGCCGCACCCGTCCGCGCTTCCCGTCCTCGCGGCTTCGCTCGCGGCGCGGCTGGCCAAGCGGGCCGCCGGCGCGATCGAGGCGACGAGCACCCCCGCGCAGGTGCTGGGGGCGCATCCCCAACTCCTGCCGATCTTTCTCACCTTCGGCTTCAGCGGGCTCGCCGATCCGGAGCACGTGCGAACCATGGGCAGCCGCGTGACCCTCGCGCAGGCGGCGCAGCGGCACGGGGTGAATCTCGAGGAGCTGCTCGCCGCGCTGAACGCCGCCCTCGCCGGTTAGCGCGCCCTGCTTGTGACGGGGTCACCGCGGACGACCGGGACCAGCGCCGAGCAGGAAGCCTTGGCGCGCGCGCTCGTCGCGGAGACGCGGCGGAATGGGGGAATGGCCCCCGTCGACCTGGATCGGTTCTGGGCCGACCAGGAGATCGCCCGGCGCGATCCGTTCGGAGCGCGGATTCCGCAAGTGCCGCTGGGCGCGATCCTGACCGGGGAATGCGTGTACGCCGAGCTGGGCATTCCGGAGGACTACTGGCGGTACGATCATGACGAGGCGTGGCGACTCTCCGTCAACCGGGCGTACAACACCCGCGCCGAGCCGGTCGGCGGCCGCCGCTTGCTTCCCGAGGCGCGGGAGCCGTGGCGGCGGCAGGCGAACGTGGGCGGGTTGCACGACGTGTTCGGCGCGCGGCGGATCTGGGAGAGCGGCTCGTGGTGGCTCCAGCAGGCGGCGGCGACCCCCGCGGAGCTGAAGTCCCTCCTGGCGCGTGCGGAACGCACCGAGGTGCGGGCGGTCGTGCTGCCGCCGGACTGGGAGGCGGAGAAGCGCCGCATGCGCGCGGAAGGGGTGCCCTTCCCGCTGTATCGTCACCAGCGCGGGCCGGTCACCTTCGCGTGCTCGGTCTACGGCGTCGAGAACCTGGTCGAGCTGCTGCTCGACGACCCACCGCTCGCCGCTCGCTTCCGCGACGTGATCCTGGCCAAGATGCTGGAGCTCGGGCGGGTGCTCGACGAGGAGGCCGGGTTCACGCCGGAGACCGCGCCGCGCGGGTTCTCCTTCGCGGACGACCAATGCGCCATGCTGAACCCGGAGCTGTACGAGGCGTTCGGCGCTCCCGTGCTCGCCGGAGTGTTCGCCCGCTGGGCGCCCGCTCCGGGGGACTCCCGGTACCAGCACTCGGACTCGGCGATGGCGCACCACCTGCCCGCGCTGGCGCGCCTGGGCATCAACCGGGCCAACTTCGGTCCGACCGTGTCCGTCGCGGACATCCGGCGGCACCTGCCCCGGGCGGTGATCGAGGGGGCGCTGGCGCCCTTCACCTACTCGCGCAACGACGAGGAAGGCATCGTGCGCGAGCTGCTGCGCGACTTCGGAGAGGCGCGCGCGGCGCGGGGCCTCGTGTGCGCGACCGCGGGCTCGATCAACAACGGGACGCGGCTGACGAGCATGCGGCTGCTCATGGCGGCGATTCAGCGCCACGCCCGGTACGATGGGAGCTGACATGAGGCGGAGAAGCGGACGCACGCTCTCGCGCCGGGAGTTCATCAGGCAGGGAGCGGTGCTGCTCGGCGGCGCGGCCGCGCCCTGGATCGTCCCCGCGTCGGCATTCGGACTCGCGCGCCGCGCCTCCCCGTCCAACCGCATCGGCATGGGGATCATCGGAACCGGCGGGATGGGGATCGGCGACATGAAGAGTTTCCTGTGGCACGATTCCGTCCAGGTCGTCGCGGTCTGCGACGTGGACCGGGCGCATCGCGAGGAGGCGCAGCGGGAGGTCGAGAAGCACTACGCCGACCACGCGCCGTCGGGCGGCTTTCGGGGGTGCGACGCATACCCGGACTTCCGCGCCCTCCTGGCGCGTTCCGACATCGACGCCGTCGTGGTCGCGACGCCGGACCACTGGCACGCGCCGGTCACGATCGCGGCGGCCCGGGCGGGAAAGGACGTCTACTGCGAGAAGCCGCTGACTCGGACCGTGGCCGAGGGCCGGATCGTCTGCGACACGATCCGCCGCCGGGGCCGGGTCCTGCAGGTCGGAAGCCAGCAGCGGTCGGACCGCCGGTTCCGCCTTGCCTGCGAGCTGGTCCGCAACGGCCGGATCGGAAAACTCCAGACGGTCCGGGTCTGGCTCCCGGGCGGGAGCGAGACCGGGCTGCACCCCGCGCAGCCGGTGCCCAAAGGGTTCGACTATGACTTCTGGCTGGGGCCCGCGCCGCGGGCGCCGTACGTCGAGGAGCGATGCCACAAGAACTGGCGCCACCAGCGGAATTACGGGGGCGGCATGCTCGCGGACTGGGGCGCGCATCATCTCGACATCGCGCACTGGGGGATGGGGACCGAGTCCTCGGGCCCGGTCGAGATCGCGGGCACGGCGGAGTGGCCGCGGGAGGGGCTCTGGGACATGCCGCTGCGCTACGAGGTCACGTACCGCTACGCCAACGGCGTGACCGTGATCGCGCGCGACGTCCGCGACGGCGACGAGAACGGCGTCCGGTTCGAGGGAACGGAGGGCAAGGTCTTCGTCAGCCGCGATGAGATCAAGACGACCCCCGCGTCGCTCGCGACCGCCCGGATCGGCCCGAACGGGGTGCGCCTGTACGAGAGCACCTGGCATCACGGCGACTTCATCGACTGCGTCAAGACGCGCTGCGAGCCGATCGCGCCCGTCGAGACCGCCCACCGGTCGGCGACGGTCTGCCATCTCGGGAACCTCGCGCTGCAGCTCGGCCGGCGGCTCCGGTGGGACCCTGCCGGAGAGCGGTTCGTGAACGATCCGGAGGCCGACCGCCTGCTGGCGCGCGCCAACCGCGCGCCGTGGGGCGCGTGATGAGGTTCCGACTCGCGCTCGCCTGCGCGCTCATGCTGGGGGAGCGGGCCGCGGCCGAGCCCGCCGACGTCGTTCCTGTGGTGCGCGCGTTGGCCGGTTACCGGTACGGCGATTCGGTCGCCGTCACGCGGAGCGTCGCGGGGCTGGTCCGCGAGTCGTATGGGGACGCGGACTTCCGGAGCAGGCTCGTCCGGGAGCTGACAGGCTTGATTGTGGGCGAGGCGACGCCGGACGCGCGGCGGTACGCGTTGGAGCAGCTCGCGCTGATCGGAACTGCGGCGGAAGCGCCCGCGATCGCGGCGCTGATGTCCGACACGGAATATGCGGAATCCGCGCGCGCGGCGCTCGAGCGCAACCCCGGCCCGGAGGCGCGCGCGGCGCTGGCGGCCGCGCCGGCCACGGTGAGCGGCGCGGAGCTCGACCGCATCCGTGGCGACGCGGCGACGAGAACGCGTACCGACGCGCGCACCTTGACGGAGATTCTGGCCGCGCTCGCCGATCCGGACGCGGAGGTTGCGGCGGCCTCGCTGCGCGCCGTGCGCGAGATGCCGGGCCCGCTCTCGTCCGATCTGCTTCGGACCCGGCTCGCGCAGCTGGCGCCCGGTGATCAGGTGCTCCTGCTCGCCGCGCTTTCCCGGCGCCGGGATTCCGCGGGCCGGTCCGCGGCGGTGGCAGCGGCGCGGAGCGACGACGGGGAGGTCCGGCTGGCGGGGCTGCGCGCATTAGGCCGGCTCGGCGACGACTCCACGATTCTCTTCCTGGCGCGGGCGTCGGCTTCCCTCACCGGGGAGTCGCGGGACGCCGCCCGCAAGAGCCTCGACGCGCTGCGGGGGGAAACGGTGGACGAGGCCATGGCCGCGTTGGTCACTCCCGCCACGTTCGCCGGAGTCCGCGCCGAGGTCATCCGGAGCCTGGCGGCCCGCGGCGCCGGGTCCGGGGCGTCGGCCATCGAGGCGATGACGAAGGATGCCGACCGGGCAGTCCGGCTCGCGGCGGCCAAGGCGCTCGGTCTCCTCGCGCGCGAGCGCAGCCGAGCGACTCTCATCAGCTTGATTCGGCGGGAGTCCGACGACGAGGTGCGGGATGCGGCCGCGGAGTCGCTGGCCGACGTCGCGAAGGTCTCCGGTGGAAAGGCCGCCGGGCCCGTGCTGGCGGCGCTGGACGGGTCGTCTCCGGCCGCCCGGCGGGTGCTGCTCTCGGTGCTCCCGGCCTTGGGAGGCGCGCCGGCGCTGGCCGCCGCCCGGCGGGATCTCGCGCACGGCGATGCGGAGGTCGCGGAAGCCGCCATTCGCGCACTGGGTGAGTGGCCCGATCCGGGGCCCGCGCCCGACTTGTTGACGATCGCGCGGAACGACGCTGACCCGGCGCGCCGGATTCTGGCACTGCGCGGGTACGTCCGGCTCGCGGGCCTGCCCGCGAAGCGCCCCTCGGCGGAGACCGTGACCATGTTCGCGTCGATCCTCGCCGCGGCGCCCCGGCCCGAGGAGGTCAAGCTCGTCCTGGCGGGCGTCGCTCAGGTGGCGGACCCCGGGGCGCTGGCCTTGGCCCAGTCGAGGCTGGCGGACCCCGCCGTGCGCGACGAGGCCGCGAGCGCGGTCGTCAGCATCGCGCTCGCGATCCGGGATACGAACCCCGAGGAAGCCGCGGCGGCGGTGGGGCAGGCGCTCTCGGCGGGCACGGCCGGGAAGACCGGCGAGCGGGCGAAGAAGCTGCTTGGGGACCTCGAGAAGGCGGCGGAGTTCGTGACCGCGTGGGAGGTATCAGGCCCGTGCCGGGAAGAAGGAATTGATGACAAACTCCTCCTGGACCACGTCTTCGCCCCCGAGACGGCGCCGGAGGCGGCGACGTGGGAGGTTCCGGCCCGGGATCCGAAATCGGAGACGCCCTGGCAGGTGGACCTGCAATACGCGCTGGGCGGCGAGCACTGCGTCGCCTACCTGCGCACGTATCTCCGGCTGCCCGGCCGCGCGAAGGTCCGCTTCGAGATCGGAAGCGACGACGGCGTGAAAGTCTGGGTCGGCGGCAAGGAAGTCCATGCCAACAACGCGTCGCGTCCCGTGCAGGACGGCGAGGATTCCGTGACCGTCGAACTCGAGGCGGGCTGGACCCCGGTCCTCCTCAAGCTCGCGCAGGGCCGGGGCGGCTGGGGCGCCTCCCTCCGCGTCCGGACCCCCGGCGGGAAGCGGGTCGAAGGCCTCTGGTCGAAAACCTCCGCAGTTGGGGACGCTATTAAATGAATCCGAACCCTTTCATGTCCGGTCCCATTCCCGGCGTGGAGCGCCGCGCTCGTCCCCGATATGCGCTGCACTTGGTCGGGTCCGCCGAGGTCCTGTACCGGCGCGATCCCGCCCCGCCGACCGAGGGCCCGGCGCCTCTCGAGTCGGGCCGCTTCCGAGTGGAAGCCCTGAACATCAGCACGGGAGGATTCCTGCTCGTGTTCGGAACCGACATCACCTACGGCGATATTCTCCGTCTGCGCATCCCGCTTCCCGGGAGCGATCTGGACGTGTGCGCCGAAGGCCGGATCCAGTGGATGCAGCGCGACCCCTCGGCGACACCGGCCAAGTACCTGGCTGGACTCTTGCTGCAGAAGACCGACGGCCGGGCGATCGAAGTGCTGCTCGACTACGCGATACAGCGTCATCCGGAGCCCCTGCGCTGACGGAGTCCCTCGACGGTGATCTTCCCGCTTTGCTATCATCAGCGCAGAGGATCATGAACGCATCAGTGACGCTCGAAGACATCAAGGCGCGCTTCGCTTCGGAATGGGTGCTCGTGGGCGATCCGGAGCTGTCTGCGGAGCTTGCCGTCGTGCGCGGGACGGTCCTCTTTCACGGCCCGGACCGTGACGAACTCTATCGCGAGGCACAGAGGTTGATGCCCAAACGGGCCGCGGTCCTTTTCACGGGAAAGATCCCGCAAGGCGCGGCGGTCATTCTGTGCGCTATTCGTTCGATCCGTCAGATGGAGTGCTGGGCGTGGATTTCTTCAAGGGCAAGGTGTTGACCATCGACTGGAGGACCGGCACGGTCGAAAGCCGCTGAGGAAAACCCCGGATTGGGAACTCGATCAACCGGATTCCTGGCGCCGTTTCCGGTGTGAATCGTCGCGTCCGGCCCCGCCTTCTTCGAGTCGCGGCAGGACCAGGGGGAGATGTCCGACACCCGTCGGCTCGACCAGCTCCACCGTCTCGAGCTCGGCGGAACGTCCGGGGAGGCCCTGACGTCCCTCTACGGCCTGGACCTCGACGTGCGCTTCAACCGTTCCAACGGTTCCATCTTCCGGGCGGATCAGGGGGATCGCGCCTGGGTGCCGAATTACTACCAGTACTGGAGCCTGCGGCTCAGCCCGTGGTTGCGGTGGGCGCTTCCCGTGCGTGGGACGCGGCGGGCGCTTTCCTGGACAGCCCGCAGCAGGAGGTGGAGGCGTCGGGCCTCTTGGAGGGCGGATATCCGCTCGCCGACTGGCTGACGGCGACCGCGGGCGTGACGGTCCGGGAGGCCCGTTCGAACATGAAGGAAGACCGCGGCCGCGGCGACCTGGCCGCCGCCCCCCCGGCCATGCATGGCACTCTCCAGTAGTCACCGATGTGGTACATAGTGTTCATATGAAGACGGCAACGGTGCGCGATTTCAAGATGAACGCCAGCCGGTATTTCGGTGGCAAGGACGATGTCCTCGTGACGCGCCGGGGACGGCCCGTCGCCCTCGTGTCCCCGGTGCCCACCGGCTCGATTCGATCGCTCCTCCTCGAAATGCGCTCGATGCTCAAGTCCGCCGGGATCACGAAACAGGAGGCGCTCGCGGCACTCGACGAAGTCCGCAAGGAGATCTACGGTCCGCGTCGTCCTTGACGCGAATATCCTTGTTTCGGCGATGTTCGGAGGAGTTCCGGCACAGGCGCTGACCAAGGCACACGGTCAGCACCTCATCATTTCCGGCGACGTGCGCGATGAGTGGCTCGGAATCGTTCGAGAGATGACCGGACAATTGTCGGCGGGCATGGCGCTGCGATTCCAAACCCTGGTCCATGCGGCACTCGCCGCGGCGGAGGGGGTCGAGGTGGCCCACCGCGTGACGATCTGCCGCGATCCCAAGGATAACGCCTATCTGTCGCCGGCCCGGTCGGGCTCCGCCGAGATTCTGGTGACCGGCGATCACGATCTTCTTACGCTTGAAGCGAAGGCGCTGGCCGGCGTCGGCCTATCCGGTCTGCGTATTCTCACCCCCAGGGACTCTCTGGATCGCACGTAGTGGGAGCATCCAGGTCGGCTACTCGGTCGAACCGCGTCGCAGGCCGTGGTCCCAGGTGCGGCCGGGGGAGTCGCCGATGCGGATGAAGAATACGGCGTCCGCCGCGACCTGACCGCGCGCCCCCTCCGCGCGGATCTCCGCCCAGCCGTCGGCGCCGTGGCGGAAGACGAACGTGCCGACGCGCCGCGACCGGGCGGGGCGCACGGCCACGTCCGTCGTGCCCCGGGCGTGCCGCACGCGGACCGTGAACCGGGTGTCCGGGTCGCACGGCGTGTCCGGACCGAGCAGCACGTCGTAGGTGCCGCCCCAGAGAAACGGAGTGTAGCGGACGAATTCGCCGCGCGCGGCGCGGCGCCCGTTGTAGAGCGCGCGGCCCGCGTGCCCCGGCCGTGACCACCAGGACGGGAACCGGGGC
>CAYHEI010000128.1:0-7871 GCA_964355385.1 uncultured bacterium
CCGAACCCCTTCGTCGCGCCGCAGAAGTGGTTCGAGAGGACGTCGGGGACGTAGATGGTGCCGTCGGGCACCTGGTCCGAGATGGTGAAGGACGCGGCGGACGCCGTGGAGTAGTTGCTCCAGCAGATCTTGAACTGCACCGTGTCTCCGGACGCACTGACTTGCAGGGGAGGCTCCTTGGTGAGCTTGACGTCCGCGCCCACGATCAGGACCGTCGCCAGCCCGGTGATGGACCCGTCCGCGATGTCGGAGGCCACGATCGTCTGGAGGCCGAGCTGGGTCATGACCACGTAGATGAACAGGCGAACCCCGTTGTCCTTCGACGCGCCCGACGTCCACGTGTAGTTGTAGGTGTCCATGGGCTGGTTCTCGAGCTTCGCGGCGGAGTCCGTCGAGGTGAACGAGGAGGTGCCGACATAGTTCGTCTTCGTGAGCCCCCCGGAGTCCCGCACGACGATGGTGATCCAGAAGTACTGTCCCACGTACGCCACCGGAGGCACGTAGATGTCGTAGTAGACGTTGCGCTTCAGGAAGGGAGCCGTGTAGAACTTCTCCGCGATGTTGCAGGCGATGTACTGCACCATGACGTCCCCGCCCGTCACCGAGGTGAACCGCCAGTTCGTGAGCTTGGGCCCGGCGGGCGGCGTGATCTTCCGGAACGACACGCACTGGTCGATGTTGTTGGTGATGTAGAAGGTATCCACGGTATTCCCCGCGATGCCCGTCGTGGCCGCCTCCATCCGCACCTGCTCGTTGTCGCGGGGGCAGAAGACGTCGATGGTGGTGCTCGCGTAGGACGGCGAGCCGCACGCGTGCCCCGCGTCGCCCGTGTGCAGCCAGTACTGCGTGCCGCTCTGGAACCCCGGTGGGACCGAGGCGTGCAGCATGCTGCCGCCCGAGTAGCGGTCCATGATGTTGCGGCCGCTGAAGACCTGCACCGGCCCGCCGCTCCTGAGGATGATCCGGTACAGCCGGTACCGCGTCAGGAAGACCCCGGGATCGCCCGCGGTCCCGTAGAGGTGCGGATTCGCCCCGGGATTGAAGACCGAGGCCGCCGTCTCGCCGGTCGCGGCCCGGACCCACGTCCCGGCATTGCCCACCATGTCCGCCGAGATGTTCCCCGCGTTGGGGTTCGCCGCCGTGGGGTCCGACGGCACGTACCGGTCGATGTCGTAGACCGCGTTGGGCCCGCCGACCGTGACGTTCCCCACGATGCACACGTCCGCGGCCCCGGGCTGGTGACCGGCAAACGCGTAGAACGTGGCGGGGGCCGCGTCGGGCACCAGGTTGCCGTTCCGGCTGTTCGGGACCGCGGTGCCCATGTCGTTGTAGGCCCCGCCGGTGGTGAGCCCCACGTAGGCCTTGTGCGCGATCAGCTTCGTGTCCGAGGAGAGGACGCGGGTGTGCTTGCCCCACGGCGCGACGTTGGCGAGCCGGGGCTCCAAGGCCCACATGCTCCCGTTGTAGATGTCCTTCGAGGTCAGGTAGCTCCAAGAGAGCGTCGTGGCGTCCCAGGTGAAGACGAAGACCGAGGTCGCCTTCGTGTCGTCGGTGTTCACGATATGGAGGGTATCGTCGCGCTGCGGCGTCTGGTCCGCCTCGTCCCGGCGCAGGAACGTGTACAGGATGTAGCCCATGTACGAGTTGGGGGCGGCCCCCACGTACGTGTCCGCGTCGGCGCCACCGTGCGAGAAACAGGTGGCCAGCTCCCAGATCAGCGGCGCGTTCGAGACCATCTTGTGCAGGAAGTTGAACGGGAGCGGCGGAACCTCGCCGGGATACATCACGGCCGGCACGAAGCGCGCCGGGGCGCGCTCCACCTTGCAGCCCATCTCCCAATCGACCGCGGGACCGCCCGTGCAAGTCCCCGCGAACACGTCGATCGTGGGGCTCACCCCGCCGGACACCGCGAACACATCGCACGGCGTGATCGAGTCGCAGTAGGCCGCCTTCCCGGGATCGCAACACCATTTCTTGTAGAGCGCGAAATCGCCGGCCTTGTTGAGGGGATAGAACGTGATGAAGTAGGTCCAGTTGGGACAGCCGCCGAACCACGCGCTGTCGTCGCCCGCGAACCCGACGTAGCTGATGAACGTCGTCCGCAAGACGACGGCCGCCTCGTGGTTGAAGTTCCGGGTGTTCACGGCCGCGCCGCTTCCCCCGATCTTGAACGGCGAGCCCAACGCGATCATCGAGGCCTTGTTGATCACGTTGGTGCCCGGCGTAATGGTCGTCCGCAGCTTGGCCTTCCATTGGACGACCAGCGTCGCCGCCGGCGGCAGGTCGAGTCCCCACGTGAGCAAGGTGTTCCCGCCGACCACGAGCCGGCCCGGCGCGGCCGCCGCGCAGCCGGTCGGCGACATCGTCCACCCCATGCACGGATCGTTGAAGCCCATGTTCACGGCCCACGGATCGACTTCGGCGGGCACCGTGTCCCAGAGCTTCACGCTCCACCAGGTCTTCGAATTGGAGATGTTGCGGACGAAGAGTTCGTAGATGATCTCGTCGTCGGGCATGCCGGGCTTGGAGCCGAACAGCACGTCGTTGTCGCCTACCAGCCAGAACAGGTAGCGCTTGGCCACGGTGGTCACGGAATTCGAGACCGCGTTGGGGCAGCCGGCGTTCGGCGTGTACGTCATCTGGGCGTTGTTGAACATGAACGTGCCCTCCGGCGCGCCCACGTCGCCGGAGCCGGGCTCGAACGACTCGCCGTTCCCCCAGTCGACCGTCGTCTGGAAGGTGAGAACGCCGGTGCCGCCGCCGGAACCGAGGGCCGGCACGTTGGTCATCGTCCACCGGAGACGCATGGGCGGACCGGGGTCGGGGTCCCACCCGGGATCGGGCGTCGACATCGACGTGGAGGACAGGAGGTGCATGTAGGCGGGCATCGTGTCGAGAATGGTCAGGGTGGTCAGGGTCGCCGCCGGCCCCGGCTTGCTGTAGTAGATCTTGTACGTCAGCGTGTCGCCGGGCGCGGCGATGTCCTTGTCCACCTCCTTCTTGATGTACCGGATCGTCTTGGTCGCGGAGTCGGAGACGCCGTACCCCGCGCCGCCGCCGCAGCTCGCGATGTCCTTGATCCCGGGTTCGTACACCGTGGGCGTGATCTGCATGTAGCCCGGGCCCAGCTCGACCGTCGGCTCGTCCGTCGGGTCGAACCGCGGACACGGCCCGATGTCCGTGTAGAGGTACAGCGGAACGCCCGCCGGACAGTCGCTGTAGGGGTCGTCCATGCCCCAGCCGATCGAGCCCGACCAGGTCCAGGCCGGGTAGGTGATGCCCGCGGTCACCCAGTTCCCCGCGAACGTCATCGCGACCATCCCGGAATCGGTCTTGCCGCAGATAATCCGGAACGTGACGCCCACGATGTCGCCGCCGGGGTTCCCGGAGCAGGCGATCGGCCCGCAGGCGGTGCCGTAGTTGAAGATCGTGATGCCGACGATCGGGCCGTCCGGGCACCAGGCGTAGTTGGTGTCGTCGCCGAAGGTCATTCCGAACTGCGCGGTAGGCGCCGTGGTCCAGTTGGGGAAGAGCGTGTCGCCGTCGAACGGCGGGGCGGGGTTGGGAAAGATGTCATAGAGATAGTCGGCACGGGCCGGGGACGCCGCGCCCAGCGCGCACCCGGCCACGAACGCCGCAAGGATTCTCGATGGTTTCAAATGCCGCAAGCAGAGCACCTCGTATGGCCCCCCAAGTCGCATTGCGCTCCCCTTTCCTTATAGCAGAACGCCCCGGATAATGTCCCGGTGCACCCCCCGCTGCCGTTTCGCCGCAACTTCCTGCTGGCCCTGGCCATCGAGGCCCTCTGGGCCGTGGGCACCTGGCTCGCCCATCCGATGACGGTCATGCCGGATTTCTTGATCCGGCTTGGCGCCGGGCCCGCCGTCGTCGGCCTCCTCCCCGCCCTCTGGGCCGTCGGCACCGGGCTCGGCGCGCTCGTCGTGGGCGCCGCCGTGTCGCCCCCCCCCCCGCGGGCGCGGTTCTCGGGGGTGCTCCACTACGGCGGCACCCTTCCCTGGCTCGGCCTCGCGGCCGTCGCCCTCGCCGTGCACCGCGCGTGGCTCTCGCCCGCCGCGGGATTGCGGGCGGCGCTGGCGCTCATCCTCGTCTTCGACCTGCTCATCGGCTTCCTCATCGCGATCTACTTCGTGCTGCTCTCCCGCGTCTTCCCCGAACACGGCCGCGGGCGCTGGTTCGCCGCGCTGTTCGCCGCCGGCGCCCTCGCGGGCATCGCGGGGCCGCTGGCGGCGGGGGGATTCATCCGGCCCGGCAGCGGGCTCGACGCGTACGCGCGGCTCTTCCTCGCGGCCTTCGGCTGCTTCGTGGCGGGCACGACGCCGTTCTTCTTCCTGACGGAGCGGCCGGTCCGCGCGCGGCCGCCCCGGAGCCCGTTCGCGAATCTCGCCGTCTTGCTGCGCGTCTGGCGGGCGCACCGTCCGCTGCGCCGGTACCTCGGCGCGCGCGCGTGGCTGGAAGCGGGCGTGCTGTGCGCCGCGTTCCTCGCGACGTACGCGCGCGCCGAGGGCGGCTGGACCGAGCGCGACGTCACCCGGCTCGGCACGCTCGTGGTCGCCGCGGAGGCCACGGCCTGCCTGGCGCTCGGATGGCTCGCCGGGCGGCTGGAACGCCGCCACGCGGCCGCCCGGGCCGTGTACCTGCGCGTGCAGTGGACGGCGCAGGCCGCCTGCGTCGGGGCGCTCGCCTTCGCCGCCCTCGGCCCGGCCGGCCCCGCGATCTGGCTGCTCGCGAGCGCGACCGGGCTGCGGGTGGCGGCGGAGTTCGTGGCGCAGCCGAACGTCCTGCTCGAGCTGGGACCGCGGCGCAGCCGGACGGACTTCGTCGCGCTGGGGGCGATCGCCCTCATGCCCGCGCTCCTGGCGATCCCCTCCGCCGCGGGCGCCGCCATCGAGGCGTTCGGCCACCGGCCCGCGTTCGCCGTGGCGGCGCTCGCGGGCGTCGTGGGACTCGCGCGACAGGGCCGTCTCATCCGGTCCAGAGAACGTGATAGACTGTACCGTCAAGCGCCCCCCTTTACCCCGTCTCTTGCTTGCCCTCCTCGCCGGCGGCTGCGCGTGGTTCCGTCCCAAGCCGCCGGCGTTCAACCTCCACGGCCGGCAGCGCGTCGCGATCCTGCCCTTCGCGAACGCCACGGCCGATCCCGCGGCGGCCGGGGCGCTGCAAGACGCGCTGGCCGACGGTCTCGCGGGCCTCAAGGCGTGCCCGGTCGCCCGGCCCGGGGAATCCACCGGCGGGGCCGATCTCCTGCTGCGCGGCACGGTCGAGCGTTACGAGGAATCCGTCCGGCCGGAGGCGCCGAAGCGGATCCGCTCCTTCGGAGGCGAAGGAGAATGGAAATGGGGACGGGCCGAGACGTGCCGTGCCGCCGTGTCGGCCAGCGCGACGCTGATCGACGCCGCGACGGGTGCGGTCGTGTGGACTCGGCGCGCGGACGCCAGCCACGCGCTGAGCCGCTGGAACGACCTGCCCTGGCCCGGCGACCAGGAGAAGCCCCCGAAGGACGAGGCGGGTGCGGGTCCAGCGACGAGCGGCGCGACGGTGTACACGGCCGACCGCGTGGTGGCGCGGGCGCGCGAGGAAGCGGTGCTGAACCTGACGCGCGCGCTCCTGCACGACTTCCACGGCGCCCCCGGCTGGGAGCCTCCTTCCCATGTGGACGTGCGATCCGGCAAGGCCGGATCGCCGTGACGCGGGCACGGCCGAGGGCCATGGCATAGCCATGGCCCTCGCGCGCACCGGGTCATCGCCCGGTGCGCGATAATGTTGCCAATCATGCTCTCATCCGCCGTCGCACTCCTTCCCTCGCTCAAGGGACTGCTGCCCGCGGAGCTCGAGGAGCTGGCCCGCCGCGAGGGCGCGCCCCGCTACGCGGGCCGCCAGCTCCTGGGCTGGCTCTACCCGCGCGCCGCGGCGTCGTTCGCCGAGATGACGGACCTGCCCGCGGCCCTGCGCGCCCGTCTGGAGGGGCGCTACCGCCTCGCGGAGGCGACCGTCGCGAACGAGCGCCGGGACGACGACGGGACGACGAAGCTGCTGGTCGCGCTGGCCGACGGCGTGGCGGTCGAGTCCGTGATCATCCCCGAGCCCCGCCGCGTCACCCTGTGCGTGTCCACGCAGGCGGGCTGCGCCCGGGGGTGCGTCTTCTGCGCCACGGCGCTCATGAGGCTCACGCGCAACCTGACCGCGGCCGAGATCGTCGAGCAGGTCGTCATCGCCCGGCGGCGCGCGCCGGTCTCCAACGTCGTCTTCATGGGGATGGGCGAGCCGTTGGACAACTACGACAACGTCCGCCGGGCGGCGCTGCTCTTGACGGATCCCAAGGGCTTCGCGCTGGCCGCGCGGCACGTCACGCTCTCCACCGTCGGCGTCGTCCCGGGGATCCTCCGGCTCGCGGAGGACCGCGTCCCGGTCCGGCTCACGGTGTCGCTCACGGCGCCCGACGACGCGCTGCGCTCGCGCCTGCTGCCCGTGAACCGCGCCTGGCCGCTCGCGGCGCTCTCCGCGGCCTGCGCGCGTTACGCCGAGCTGACCCGGCGGCGGGTCACGCTCGCCTACGTGCTGTTGCAAGGCGTCAACGACGCCCCCCGCCAGGCCGTCGCGCTGGCCGCCTTCGCGCGCCGGTTGCGAGCGAAGGTGAACCTCATCCCGTACAACTCGACGCGCGACTTCACGCGGCCGGCGGAGCCGGCGATCGCGCGGTTCCACGCGGAGCTGTCGGCCCGAGGGGTTCGTGCCCTGGTCCGGCGGGAGCGCGGCGGCGGGATCGCCGCGGCGTGCGGACAGCTCGCGGTGCCGGGAAGCCGGTCGTGATGATGAAGGCGGTTCGCCTCGCGGCGGCGTACGCCGCGACGGCGCTGCTCGCGGCGTTCGTCGCGGTGCGACTCACCGCGCACGGCGCGGGGGTGACCGTTCCGCCCGTGGCCGGCCTGGAGCTGCGGACGGCCCAGCGCACCCTTGCCGGGCGCGGGCTCGAATCGGCCGTCGCCGGCGAGGAGTGGAGCGAGCAGCAGCCCCCCGGCGTCGTCTTGTCGCAGCAGCCGGCGGCGGCCACGCGGGTGAAAAGGGGCCGGCGGGTCAAGCTCGTGATCTCCCGGGGATCCGAGATTCTCACGATGCCGCAGCTCCGCGACCTCCGGTTGGACGAGGCCGAGTTCCTGCTGCGGCAACTCGGCCTCGAGTCCGCGGCGGTCGCGACGGCCCCGTCGGCGCTCCCCCGTCGCACCGTGCTGGCGCAGGATCCCCCGCCCGGCGCCCGGTTGGCGCGGGGCGCTCCCGTGCGCGTGCTCGCGAGCGACGGCCCGGCCGTCTCCGCCATCGCCATGCCCCGCGTCGCGGGGATGGCGACCCGGGCCGCCCTGGCATTGATCCGCGCGTGCGGCCTGGGCATCGTCGAGGTCGCCAAGATCTCCACGACGGCGGCACCCGAGGGTCGGGTCCTGTCTCAGGACCCCCCCGGCGGCTTCCGCGCGCTGCCGGGGGACGAGGCGCGGCTGACCGCGAGCCGCGATACCTCGGCGGGCGGCGCGCCGCGCTACGCCACGATCACCTACACGGTCCCGGCCGGGCCCGCCCGGCGCGTGCGCGTCGTGATCGTGGACGAGAACGGGAGCCGGGAGATCGCCAACGAGATCATCCTCCCGAAGCTCCTCTACTACCTCCCCAAGAGCGGTCCCGGAGCGATCGAGAAGTTCGACCCAGGCAACGACACCCGGCCGGCGTCCATCACCACGAAGAACACTTCCCGCCTGCTCATCCGCACCTTCGGCCAAGGCCGGGCGCGGTTCCAGGGGGACAAGCTGGACTTCGTGTGGGCGGACGAGGAACCCGACGAGGGGATCTACTCTGAGTTTCTG
>CAYHEI010000129.1:0-6218 GCA_964355385.1 uncultured bacterium
CCTCCTGGACGCGGGGAAAGTACACCTTGAAGGTCGTTCCCTGTCCGGGCTCGCTGTAGGCCCAGATGTTCCCGCCGCTCTGCTTCACGATGCCGTAGACGGTCGCCAGTCCGAGCCCCGTCCCCTTGCCCCGTTCCTTGGTCGTGAAGAAGGGCTCGAAGAGGTGCGCCTGCGTCGCCTGGTCCATGCCGGTGCCGTTGTCGCTCACGGTCAGCATGACGTGAGGACCGGGAACGACGGCGGCATGGTACCGGGCGTACCCTTCGTCGAGCTCGACGTTGGCGGTCGCGAGCATGAGCCGTCCTCCGTTCGGCATGGCGTCCCGCGCGTTCACCGCGAGATTCATGATGACTTGCTCCACCTGCCCGGGATCCGCCTTGATGCGGCCGAGATCCGCCGCCAGGGACGTCACCAGCTCGAGGTGTTCCCCGATCAACCGTCTCAGGAGGTGTTCCATGTCCCGGACCACCTGATTGAGGCTCAGCACCTTGGGCTCGAGGACCTGGTTGCGGCTGAACGCCAGCAGTTGCCCGGTCAGCGCTGCCGCCCGCTGTCCGGCCTTCAGGATCTCCCCCACCGGATCTCGCAGGGGAGCCTCCCCGGCGGAGAGCCGCTCCAGAATGAGCTCGCTGTACCCGTTGATGACCGTCAGCAGGTTGTTGAAGTCATGGGCGATCCCCCCGGTGAGCCGTCCGATGGCGTCCATCTTCTGGGACTGCTCCAACTGACCGCGCAGCCGCTGGCGTTCCAGGAATCCGCCGATCTGGCTTCCCAAGTCCCTCATCATGGAGAGCGAATCCTCATCCGGCGCCTGGACGGCCCGGCTGAAGAATCCCATGACCGCGATCACGCGGCCGTCGAGGAGGACCGGAAACGCGAAGCCTCCGTGGAGTCCCGCCTGGGCCGCGAGTTCCCCCCGCACCGAGGCGGGATCCGTGGCCACGTCCTCGACCCACTTCACCCGCCCGCTGGCCCAGACATCCCCCGAGATCCCCTGGCCGAGGGTCCATTCGGCCCCCCGGGCGGCCGCCTCGAACGCGGCCAGGGCGGGATCCCGCGGATGCCAGCCATGCACGTACCGAATGACCTGGGCTTTGACATCCACCAGCCACACTTCGCCGACGGCCCAGCCCAAGCTCGAGCACACGGCCTCGAGAATCCTGGGTGCCGCCTCCGCGAAACCGGTCCCCTCCGCGAGGATCCGCGTGACCGCGCCGCGGGCAGACAGTCGCGCGGCGTAGCGGTTCCGTTCCGAGACCTTGGCTTCCAGGCCGACCCGGACCTTCTCCAGTTCCTCCGTACGCTTCCGGTTGGAGATATCGATGATCGCCGCGAGCACGAAGAGCTCTCCCTCGATGGACAACGGGTTGAGCCCGATCTCAATCGGGATCTCGGTCCCATCCTTCCGGCGTCCGCAAAGTTCCCGCCCCGCCCCCATGGCTCGCGCACGGGGATGCGACTGGTATTCAGTCCTGATCCCCTCGTGCGTGTTCCGAAAACGGTCGGGCAACAGGACTTCGACCTGCCGCCCCAGCAGCTCCGCGCCAGGGTAGCCGAACACCCGCTCGGTCTGCGCGTTGACCAGGACGATCTTGCCCTGGGCGTTCACCAAGACCATGGCACTGGGGGACGCATCGATGACAACCTTCGCCAGGTCCTGGCCGCGCCGCTGCTCGGTGACATCCCGGGCGATCGCATAGAGACGCGTCGATCCCGCAAGCGGCGCCGGCACCCGCCAGGACAGCCACCGGTACGAGCCGTCCTTGCACCGGTAGCGGTTGGCGAATTCCAGGATGGGCGCTCCGGCGGCCAACTTCCCGGCCTCGGCCCCAGTGGCGGGAAGGTCCTCCGGATGGACGAATTCCAGCCAGGGACGGGACAGCAGATCCTCCGCGGTCCATCCCAAGACCCTTTGCCAGGAGGGGTTCACGCGCTTGAAGAAGCCGTCCAGATCGGCGATGGCGATCAGGTCCAGGGAATGATCGAAGAAGAAGCTGAGGTCGTCGGTCAAGCGATCGCGCCTCCTGAAATTCGCCGGGAGGACCACGCCGCCATCTCGCCTCGGAGGCGGAACGCGGCGGGGATCATGCCGCGGCGAGTTCCGCCACCACTCAAATGGACGCACCCCCGCGGGCTGAAGACCGCGGTAACCTGGCAGGGAATGTTAATTTGTTAAGCATAACCCCATTCTTTCTCTGTCGTGACGTCGTGTCAACCGGCTGACGTCACGTATGGGTGACCCTGAGGTGGTAGCAAGTGGCCATTCATTCCTTTATCTTTGGTATCACGCGCGGTATTGAGCGATGCCGAAGATGCGCAATACGGCTTCCGCTTGGCGCGCTCGTGGAGGCTGGACTTGTCGCTGCTTGCCAGCGCAAGCTTCTTGGCGCGGGACCAGCCTTTGAGCTGGCGCTCGCGCCACTGGGCGACGGCGCGGTTGGCGCGCTCCTCGGAGTACAGGAGACGCTTGAAACCGCCGATCCGCGTCGTGCGGCCGCCGCGGCCAGCTCGGTGATCCTTCAGGCGTCTCGTCAGGTCGCTCGTGCTGCCGACGTAGAGGCGGCCGTCGAGGAGCTCGAGGATGTAGACGGAGTAGGGCATGGAATGACTCTATCTCAGACGTGACGGGCCCTTCGACTGGCGGGCCGCTGCAACCCCGAGATGATCGCTCAGGGCTCCTTCGACCGGTCCGAATCACGTTGAAGGGGGCTTCGACTGGCCTTCGATGACGGTCTACGATGACCGCTCAGCCGCCTGATTGCCGCGACACCAAGTGTCGCGGCAATCAGGCCTGCGGGGCTAGGATTCGAACCTAGAGTGACCCGGTTCAGAGCCGGGCATGTTACCGTTACATCACCCCGCAATCGAATGACATCTTAGCGCGAAGAAGGGCGAAAGCGCGAGAATTCTCGAGCGGGGAGCTACTTCGAGAGGTTGACGAGAAACAATCCGATCGCCACCGTCGCGACAAATACCGCGAGAGTGATATACACGTTGGTCCAGGGATCAACGCGCTTGTGGAGGAGGCCTCTGATCGTCATGCTTCTCGAGTCAAGTCTACACCCCCCACAAGGCCGCGACAAGCAAGTCGCCGGCCACGAAGGCTCCCACCGCCCTGTGCCGGACTTTCGAGCTCCCTGCGTGGAAGAGCGGCTCCACGGTCGAAACGGCGAGGATGACCAGGGCAAGGTTCGCCAAGAATTCTCCCAAGAGCGCGCACTGTTCCGGCGAGAACGTCATCAGTCCGCTGGGCGTTGGGAGCAGCCGATCGCGGGAACGGCGCCGCGCGGGACGTCGAAGCCGAGGAGGTCGCGGGAACCGGCCGAGGCGATCTTCATCCCGGCTCCGAGGAGCGGCGAGCCGGGGCGCGGGTTCACATGGATCGTGGAGAGCGAGTCGAGCCGCGGGTCGGCCTCGAACTCCCCCTCCGTCCGCAGCCGACGGCTGAACGAGGCGAAGTCCATGAACTTCTCCGCCTGCACCTCGAACCGCGCGCGGCCGCCGGTGCGGTAGTAGGCGTTGTTCCGGAAGGTGTTGCGGTCGAGCGCGAAGGCCGATTTCACCAACGCGATGTCGTGCGTGGAATCCACGACGAAGAGATTGTTCGCGAACGTGTTGCCCTTCGTGTCGCTGGTGAACTTGAGCGGCGAGGCCGACCGCGTGATCAGCGTGTTGTTGTACGTGCGGCAGTCGTCCGCCTGCCAGAAGAGGATCGAGGCGTAGTCGTTGGCCAGCCCGTCGTTGATGGAGAGGTTGTACCGGGTCACGCAGTCGAGACAGGGAGCGTTCCACGGATCGTACGAGCAGATGAGGTACCCCGCGCCATCGTTGTCGTGCGAGTAGTTGTACTGCATCACGCACTCGATGCAGCCGCCGTCCAGGTCGAATCCGCCGCCGTCGGCCTTCCCGCCCGCGGTGTGGTTGTCGAACGATTCGCAGAATTGGATCGTGCAGCGGCGGGCCATGAAGAACCAGATGCCCACCGGCGTGCGCTTCACCCGCCCCACGCCCGTCTTCCAGGCGACGCAGCGCTCGATCACGCCGTCGCGGCAGTGCGAGAGCACGATGCCATCCGCGACGATGTCGTGCACCCGGCAGCCGGAGATCGTGAACTTCTCGATCAACTTGGTGGCGTCCTTGGGCGCCGGCCAGGGGCCGCCGGTCGTGATGCCCGTCCCGGCATGATGCACCTCGCAGTCGGCGATGGTCCAACCCGCGAAGACCGTGGAAGCCGTCTTCCCCGCGTAGAGCGCGATCCCCGCCCCCGGCACGTCGTGGACCAGGCAGTCCTCGATCCGCAGCCCGGCGCAGCGCTCCGTCTGGTGGAAGACGATGCCCGCGGTCTTCCCGGGCGGGTGGCCGTAGGGATCGAACGGCTTCTCCCCCGCGACTTCCAGCCCGCGGATCGTCCAGGCCGAGATCGGCCGGTCGGCGGAGATGCCCGCCTCGTCCCGGACCAGGATCTTCGGCCGGGGTCCTTCGCCGTACGGCGCGAGCAGGATCGGGTGGGACGGCGTCCCCTGCCCATTCAACCGGAGCGGCTCCGCCCAACTCGAACCCCGGCTCAAGAGCAGCCGGTCGCCCGGCTTGAGGGCCTTCTTCGTGGCTCGCGCCAGCGTCTTCCAGGCGGAGAACGACGACAAGCCGTCGTTCCGGTCGCTGCCATTCGTCGCGTCCACGTGATAGGTCGTCATGACTGGGCCTCCTTGAGCCGTTTCAGGCAACGTTCCTTCCCCAACACCCCCATCAGATGGAAGAGGCTCGGGCCGGCCACCCGCCCGGTGAGCGCGAAACGCGTGGGATGTACATAGTCCTTGAACTTGAACCCGGCGGCCTCGGACTTGGCGCGGAAGTCCGCTTCGAGAGCCTCGGGTGTGAACGACGCCGCACCGGACACGATGGCGGTCACCGCCTCAAGGATGTCCTTGGCGCGCGGCCACTCGGCGAGCTTGGTCTTGAGACCTTCTTCCCAGGTGACGGATTCCACGAAGAAGAATTCGACGGCGGGCACGACCTCGTTCAGCGTCTTCAAACCTTCCTTCACCAACGCGACGACCTGGTCGACGTACCCGGGATCGGTCGCCGCCGGATACGCGGCTTGCACGCGACCGCGCAAGGCTCCGTCCAGCGACGGATCCTTCCGCATGTACACCCCGTTCATCCACAGCAGCTTCTTCTCGTCGAAGACCGCGGCGGCGCTGCCCACGCGCTTGAGGTCGAACTTCTCGATCAGCTCCGCGGGCGAGAACAGCTCGTCCTTGTCGCTGTAGGACCAACCCAGCAGCGCGAGAAAGTTCAGCACCGCCTCCTTGAGGAACCCCTCGTCGCGCAGCTCCAGCACGCCCGGCGCGCCGTGCCGCTTCGAGAGGCGGGCGCGGTCGAGCCCCAGGATTTGGGGGAGATGCGCATACGCCGGCAGCGGGAAGCCGAGCGACTCCGCGATCAGCATCTGTTTGGGCGTGTTGGCGAGGTGGTCGTCGCCCCGGATGACATGGGTGACGCAAAAGTCCACCTCGTCGATGGCGCTGACGAAGTTGTACACCGGCTTGCCGTCCGAGCGGACGATGATGAAGTGGTCGAGCGTCTCGCGAGGATACTCCACGCGCCCCTTGATGAGATCGTCCACCACGAGCGCCGGGCCCTCCGGGAGGCGGAACCGGAGCGCGGGCTTGCGCCCCTCCGCCTCGAACTTGGCCCGGTCGGCGGCGGTCAGGTTGAGGCAGCGCCCGTCATAGCGGGGGGCGGTCTTGTTTCGCGCGGCCTGTTGCCGCTTCGCCTCAAGCTCATCCGCCGAGCACCAGCAAGGGAACGCCTTCCCTCCGTCGAGCAGCTGCTTGGCTACCGCCGCGTACCGCTCGCCCCGCTGGGACTGGAAGTACGGCGCGTGCGGTCCCCCGACGTCCGGCCCCTCGTCCCAGTCCAGTCCCAGCCAGCGCAGGGACGACTTGATGTGCTCGAGGTGTTCCGGCTTGGAGCGCACCGGGTCGGTATCGTCGATGCGCAGGATGAACGTCCCGCCATGATGCCGGGCGAACAGCCAGTTGAACAGGGCCGTGCGCACGCCCCCCACATGGAGGCTCCCCGTCGGCGAGGGGGCGAAGCGGACGCGGATGCGTGCGGGGTCAGGGGGGGTGGGTGTGGGTTTTTAAAAAACCACCCACACCCCCCCCCCCCGGCAAAAGAAAAACCCCCCCCCCCCCAACGCCGGCGGGGGGGCC
>CAYHEI010000129.1:6228-7821 GCA_964355385.1 uncultured bacterium
GGGTCTGTGTTTCATATGTTACTTACTCACCCACGACCCCCCCCCGCGCCTTTGTCAATTTTCATCCGCTGACCCCTCCTACGTGACGGGGGGAACGACCACGGGTGGCGCCTCGGGCTCGGTCGCGGGTGCCGCGGCCATCCCGTCCGCGACGGCGGCCCGGTCGGTCGGCGGGCCGCCGGTGGTCTCCTCGACCTCGTACCCGCAACCTTCCACCGGGCAGATCAGCCGCCGCAGCGCCTTGAGCTTGCGCTCGGTCAGGAAGGTCGAGCCGCACTTGGGGCACGGCTGCTTCACGGGGGCGTTCCAGGTCACGAACGTGCAGGCCGGGTACTTGTTGCAACCGTAGAAGACGCGGCCCTTGCGGGAGCGGCGCACGACGAGCCGGCCGCCGCACTCCGGCTTGGGGCAGACGTAGTCCAGCGGGATCGAGCGCGTCGTCTTGCACTCGGGATACTTTTGGCAGGCCAGGAACTTCCCGAACCGGCCGGAGCGGATCACCATGGGCGCGCCGCACTTGTCGCATTTTTCGTCGGTGACCTCGGGGACGAGCACGACGATGTTCCCCGCCGCATCGTTCTCGAAGGACTTGGCGTTCTTGCACTCGGGGTACCCGGTGCACGCGAGGAACTTCCCGTGCCGGCCCCACCGGACCATCATGGGCTTCCCGCACTTCTCGCACACGAGGTCGGTGACCGTCTCCATCTCGCTCTTCACGTCCCGCATCTCGATCTTGGCCTTCTCGAGATCCGCGGCGAAAGGCCCGTGGAAGGCGCGCAGGACGTCGGTCCAGTTCTCCTTGCCCGCCTCGATCTCGTCCAACCGCGCCTCCATCTGGGCCGTGAACTGCACGTTGATGACGTCCTGGAAGTGCAGGACGAGCAGGCCGTTCACGAGCTGGCCCAGCTCGGTGGGATGGAAGCGCCCCTCCCGCCGCTCGACGTAACCGCGGTCCATGATGGTGCTGATGATGGGCGCGTACGTGCTCGGGCGGCCGATGCCTTCCTCCTCGAGCGCCTTGACGAGGGACGCATCCGTGTAGCGCGGCGGTGGCTGCGTGAAGTGCTGCTCGGGCTTGAGTTCCTTGAGCTCCAGCGTCGCCCCCACCTCGAGCCCGGCGGGCAGCGCCCCTTCCTGCTCCTCCTCCGGCGTCGCCTCGTCCTCCTCGTGCGCTTCCTTGTAGAGGGACATGAACCCCGGGAACTTCACGACCATCCCGGTCGCGCGGAACTGCGCGGGGCCGGCCGTGATGTCCGCCGCGGTCTGCTCGAGCACGGCGGGCGCCGACTGGCTCGCGAGGAAGCGCTGCCAGACCAGCTTGTAGAGCTTGAGCTGGTCCGGCGTCAGAATCGCCTTGAGCTCGTCCGGGTGGCGCGCCGCGGACGTCGGACGGATCGCTTCGTGGGCGTCCTGCGCGCTCGAGCGGCCCTTGTACACCGGCGGCGTTTCGGGGACGACCGCGGGTCCGAACAGCTTCGCGAGCACCTCGCGCGCCTCGGCCTGCGCATCCGCCGAAACGCGCACCGAGTCCGTGCGCATGTACGTGATGAGCCCCTCCCGGGTCCCGGCTCCCAAGTCCACGCCCTCGTAGAG
>CAYHEI010000130.1:0-7815 GCA_964355385.1 uncultured bacterium
GGCTTCCCGGACCACCGCGAACGCTTCGGGGAGGAGGTCGGCCACGGTCTCGCCGCGTCCCAGGCGGGTGCGGAACTCGGCCGTCTTGCCCCGCAACGCCTCGTCCCCGAGGGACGCGATCGTGGGCTCCAACCCGTTGATGCGGTCGACGAGAGGCTGGAGCTTCTTGATCTCCCGGGCGTTGCGGTCGAGGAGCTTGGACAACCAGGCGAGCATGGACGGACCCTATTCTATCCGATCGGGGGAAGCGAGGAAGCAGACCGGCCCCGCCCCGGCCGCCGGGGCGGGGCCGGAGATGGAACTCAGGCGGCGAGCTTCATGACGTTCACGGCCTGCGGCCCCTTCGGGCCGTCCACGACCTCGAACTCGACTTCCTGTCCCTCGGCCAGGGACTTGTATCCCTCGGCCTTGACGTTGGAGAAATGGACGAAGACATCCCGTCCTCCCTCCTGCGCGATGAACCCGTACCCTTTCTTGTCGTTGAACCACTTCACCTTGCCACGCTTCGTCATGGAACTTGCTTCCCCCTTCTCCGAACGGCTTCAAACTTCCGCGGTCCGGTCTTCGCCTCTCGCGCGCGGCGCGAAAAATCTCCGCCCGCAATTGCGGATGAAATTAGCACAGGAGGAACCCCGTGTCAACGCGGAACGGTCGCCGACGGCGCGGCCGCGGGCCCGGCGAGCGTGGCCGACGGCGCGCCGCCGAGGTCGGCCTGGAGCTTCGCGACCCACGTCCGATTCTCGGCCTTGTAGGCGGCATCGATCTCCGCGACGCGCGCGAACGCCGCCGCCGCCGCATCCAGCAGCTCGCGGCCGCCCTCGCCCGTATCGTACACGCGCAGGAGCGCGACGCCGAGGTTGTTCCAGGCGTACTTCGAGGCCGGGTCGAGCTCCGTGGCGCGCTGGAACGCGGCGCGCGCGTCGCGGGGGGCGCGCCGCGCGAGCGCGACGAGCCCCTGCAGGTTGGCGGCGGCCGCCTTGGCGCGCGGGGAGGAGGCGACCGCTTCGGCCCGCGCGTAATTCGCCACGGCGAGGACCGGATCGCCCTCCCGCTCCGCCTGCTCGCCGGCGCCGCGGTAGGAGGCGAACGTCCCCTCGGGGGCGGGAGCCCGCGTCGGCGCGTCGGCGCGGGCAGCGGCCGCGTCCGCCCATTCCCGCTCGCGCGCCAGATCGGCCTCCGCGAGCTTGCGGTCGTCCGAGCCGGTTCCCGCGTCGAGCGCTTCGGCCTGCGCGAAGGCCGCGAGCGCGCTGTCCAGCGCGGCGGTGCCCGACGCGCCGGATTCGTAGAGCTTCAGCCGGCACACGCCCAGGAGTTTCCACGACAGCACGCGGCGGGGCGCGGCCGCGACGGCCCGGTCGAGCCGTTCGGCGGCGTCGGCGTAGTGCCGCTGGCGGAGGAGCGCGAGCCCGGCGCCGTGGGCGGCGGCGGCGCGACTTTCGGCGCCGGCCGCGACCCCCTCGGCCCGGCCGTAGAGTTCGGTGGCTTCCGCGAGCCGCCCGGCCCGCAACGCCTCGCCGGCCCTCGCCAGGAGCGCCTTCGCGCTCTCCGCCGCCACCCCGGTGCCCGCCAGCAGGACGGACAGCGCGAGAACCCGCATCGTCAGTCGAAGGTGCCCAGTTGGATGGAGAGCCAGAAGATCGGAAAGGCGCCGACGATCAGCGCCGGCGCGAGGATCTCGAACACGTGCTTGTACTCGGGCTTCGCGCCGAGCAGATACAGGACGTAGTAGCCGGTCATCAGCATCACGAAGCCGCCCCAGAAGACGTAGAGCCCGACTCGCCGCTTTTGGACCTCGCTCATCGCCATCCTGCCAGCCTCCTTCGCGCCTTTACGCGGGGTGTTTGACGGTCTTCCGGTTCCGATCCACGAGCCGCTGCACTTCTTCCATGAACTGCGCCACGTCCTTGAACTGGCGGTAGACGGATGCGAAGCGTACGTAGGCCACCTCGTCCAAGTCGTGCAGGCGGGTCATCACCAGCTCGCCGATCTCCGCGCTGGTGACCTCGCGCCCGTTGCGCCCGAGGCATTCCTTCTCGATCTCGTCCGCGAGCGACTCGAGTGTTGCCTGGCTCACCGGGCGCTTCTGGCAGGCCTTGACCAGGCCGCCCATCAGCTTCGCGCGGTCGAACGGCTCCCACCGGCCGTCCTTCTTCTTGAGCAGGGGCATGGACTGCTCGATCTGCTCGTAGGTGGTGTACCGGCGGGCGCACTTGAGGCACTCGCGCCGCCGACGGATGGCCCCCCCGTCCTTCGTCGCGCGGGAGTCCACCACCTTGTCTTCCTGATGGCCGCAGAAAGGGCAGCGCACCTCCGCTCAGCCCCGGGCGCGCTCGCGCATGGTCATGTAGCCGGCCCACCACCGCCGGACCTTCTTGAGCGTGCCCGCGATCCGGCGCCGGATCCGCTTGACCTGGTTGGGAGTCAGCTCGCCCTCCCCGTCGATCTTGACCGCGTCCGTCAGCGAGAGCTCCCCCGTGGCGAGACGGGCGTCGAGCTGCAGCAGCTCCTTGATCACCAGGTCGGAGCGGTACAACGCCACGTCGACGAGCTTCTCGCCTTCCTCCACCTGCTTGGCGAGGGCGATCTCCTCGTCCCGCGTGAGCAGCATGACCTGGCCCATCTCGTGCAGGTACATCCGGACGGGATCGTCGATCCGGGACTCCGGTTCCGGCGTCTCGTGGTCGTCCGACTCGCCCCGCTTCGCGCGGGGTTTTTCGGCCGCCTCGCGCGTCTTGACGTCGTCCTCGTCGATGATCTCGATGTCCATCTCGGACAGCTTGCTGAGGAGATCGTCGATCTGGTCGGTGTACATCGAATCTTGGGGCAGGCGGTCGCTGACCTCGCGGTAGGTCAGGTAGCCCCGCTCGCGTCCCATCTCGATCAGCTGCTCGATATCGCCGACCCGCGGCTCGGCGCCCTCCTCGGGGCCCGGCCGGTCGCCGGGCATGAACCCGCCGGCCCCTTTCTTCTGCGGAGGGCGGCCGGGCGGCCGGGGGCTCATCGCCGGATCTCCCTCATGAGTCGGAACCGGCGGTCGCGAGCCGCTGCTTCTCTTCCATCAGTCGCGCCACGTCCTCGGGCTCCTTCGCCCGCTCGAGCTCCTGCTGGGTCTCGCGCAGGCGTAGGCGCGTGCGCGCGTGGCGCAGCTGGGCCACGGCCTCGCGACACGCCTCGTCGGACTCCGGGGCCCCGTCCGCGCGGCCCGATTCCGCCTCCGCGAGGAGGTCCTGGATGGCGGGGGCGTCGTGGAACTCGTCCATGAGCGCGGCCACCGAGAATCCCTCGCCCGCGGTCAGCAATTCGCGCAGGTGATCGGCGAGCCGAGCCGCTTCCGGAGAGCGGAACGTTTCCGGGGGCAGCTCGAGCAACCCCGAGACGGCGGCCGCGTGATGACGCAGCACGCCGCCCAGCACGAGGCGCTCGGCGCGCCAGGTGGGGAGGCGACGCAGGGGTGCCGTCGCGGGCGGCGTTTCCCGCGGCCGCGGAGCGGTCGCGACCGGCCGGGCGGCGAACCGCCCGAGCTCTTCCTCGACGTCCCGCTCGCGGATCGCCAGCCGATCGGCGAGCCGCTGGACGTAGGCGTGGCGTTCGATCGCGTTCGGCACCTTCGCCAGGAACGGCAGGAGCCCGGACACGATGCGCGTGCGGCCCCCCAACGTGGCCGGATCGGCGTGGCGGGACGCGACCTCCAGGCGGAAGTCGAACAGCGACACGGCGGCGCCGCGTTCCGCGAGCGGGGAAGACGGCGCCTCGCCGCCCGCCGCGTCCTCCAGGACCCGCCGGAAGCCGTCGGGACCGTGCGCCGCAAGGAACTCGTCGGGGTCCGTCGCGCCCGGCAGGCGCGCGATGCGGACCTCGAATCCCGCCTCGGTCGCCAGATCCAGCCCGCGCAGCGCCGCCTCGTTGCCACCCATGTCCTCATCATAGACAATGACCAGCTTCGGCGCGAAGCGCTTCAGGAGCCGGAGCTGTGGGTCGGTCAGGGACGTCCCGAGCACCGCCACGACCTCCGCGACGCCGTGGGCGTGCGCGGCGATCGCGTCGAAATACCCCTCGACCAGGACCGCGCGCCCCGCCTTCCGGATCGCGTCCTTGGCGAACGCCAGGCCATAGAGGCACGACGACTTCTTGAACAGCGGCGTCTCGGGCGTGTTGAGGTACTTGGGCTGCAGGTGCTCGTCGAGCGCCCGTCCTCCGAACCCCACCACGCGGCCGGTCTCGTCGGTGATCGGGATGACGAGGCGCCCGCGCATGCGATCGTGCTGCCCGCCGTCGGGGGACGCGCCTGCGAGTCCGGCCTTGGCGAGCAGCGCGGGATGGAGCTTCGCGGCGGCGAGTTCCCGGCCGGCGGCGTAGCCGAGCCGGAACCGTTCGATCGTCTCGGAGGCCAGCGTGCGCTCGGCGAGGTAGGCGCGCGCGCGGGCGGCCTCGGGCGCGGTCTTGAGCGACCGGGCGTACAGCGTCGTGGCGGTCTCGCAGGCCTGCAGCAGCCGGTTCCGCTCCTGATCCACGGGGGAGTCCGCCTGCGGCAGGGGGATGCGAACGCGCTCGGCGAGCCGCCGCACGGCTTCGGGAAAGGGGATGTTCTCGATCTTCATGAGGAACGTGAACGCGCTGCCCGCAGCGCCGCAGCCGAAGCACTTGAAGATCTGCATCCCGGTGTTGACGTTGAACGAGGGCGTCTTCTCCTGATGGAAGGGGCACAGCCCCTTCAGACTGTTCCCGCCCGCCTTGCGGAGGGCGACGTGCTCGCCGACGACCTCGGCGATGTCCACCGCGGCCCGGATGCGGTCGAGGAGGGCGCGGTCAAACATGGGAGACGAAGGGGTTGCCCGCAGCGTAGAACCGCCAGGGGAGCCGAGCCGCCGGACCGCGCAGCCCGACGCGGGTGGCGCGCGCGACGCGGAGGGGCCGGCGGGCGCCGCGCGCGAGATAGAGGCGACCGCGGAGCAGGTCCGCGCGGTTGTGTTCGAGCGTGACTCCGAACGCCCGGGCCAGCCGCCCCGGTCCGCGGGCCAGGTCGGTCACGGGCCGGTCGCCGCTCCGGCGGCGCATCAGCGGGAGACCCGCGACGGGCTCGACGGCCCGGAGCAGCACCGCGCCCGGAACGCCGTCGGGTTCGGTGACCACGTTGAGCAACGGATACAGGTGGCACCGGTACACGTAGGCGCGCCCCGCGGGGCCGAACATCGGCAGGTTGCGCGTCCGGGGACCGCGATGTGCGTGGCTGCCCGGATCGCCCCGGCCGGTGTAGCCCTCCGTCTCGACGATGATCCCCGCCGTCGTTCCGCCCCGATGCTCGTGCACCAGGACCTTCCCGATCAGGTCGCGGGCGGCCCGCAGGGTCCGCCGCGCGAAGAATCTCTTGCTCAGGCGGTGGAATCCGGGACGGGCACGCTCACGCACGCGGCGCCAATTGTTGCCGGACGAGCCGAGAGGCCTCGGCGCCGTCGGCCTTCCCGGCGAGCTGGGGGACGAGCGCCTTCATCACCTTGCCCAGGTCCGCCGGGCCCGCGGCGCCCGTGTCCTTGATCGTCGCCGCGATGAGCGCGGCCAGCTCCTCCGGGGAGAGACGCGCGGGCAAGTAGGATTCGAGGATCTGCAATTCGGCCTCCTCCTTTTCCTTGATGTCGGCACGGCCGGCCTTCACGGCGCCCTCGATGGCCTCCCGGCGCACCTTGACCGCCTTCTGGACCTGGACCAGCTGATCTTCCTCGGTCAGGGGCCCGCGCTTCTCGATCTCGGCGTTCTTGAAGGCGGAGAGCAACATCCGCAGCGCGTTGGCCCGCACCGATTCCTTGGCCTTCAGCGCCGTCGTGAGGTCCGCGCGGATACGCTCAGGGAGGGTCAGACTACGGCTCCCGCGAGCGTCTGCGGGCGGTCAACATGTCATCAACCGCTGCCGAGCGTGGTCCTCCACGCTAATAGCCTTCCTTCTCGCGCTTCTGCCGGCGGCGCTCCTTACGGATCGCGGCCATGAGCTTCTTTTTCCGGCGGACGGACGGCGCTTCGTAATACTCGCGCTTCCGCATCTCCTGCAACAGGCCGGCGTCCTGCACCTTCTTCTTGAACCGCCGCAGGGCGGTCTCGAAGGAATCGAAATCCTTCACCACGACTTCAGCCACTCCCATCACCTCCGTTGCGATATCGGTCGAAAGTTGTTGATGATGACGCCGTCCGGCCCCGCGGGAAACGCATCCGGGACGTGATCGTTCAGGCCACGTATTGTACGGGAGAGCGCCGGGGGGCGTCAAAGACCATGCCGGGGCTTCCTTTTATCTAGTATCATAGAGCGCCATGACGCTCTCTGCTCGCGCCTCCGTCCTGCGCCCGTCGCCCACGCTCGCGATCGAGGCGAAAGCCAAGGCGATGCGCGCGGCCGGCGTGGACGTGGTGAGCCTCTCGGCGGGCGAGCCGGATTTCGACACCCCCGCGCACATCAAGGCGGCGGCCGACGAGGCCATCCGGCGGGGCTTCACCAAGTACACGCCCGCCTCGGGGATCGTCGAGCTCAAGGCGGGCATCGCGGCGTTGACCAAGACCCGGCAAGGGCTGTCCTACGAGGTGAAGCAGGTCGTGGTGACGTGCGGCGCGAAGCACGCGATCGCCAACGCGCTCGTGGCGCTCGTGAACGAGGGGGATGAGGTCCTCATCCTCGCGCCGTTCTGGGTCTCGTACCCCGCGATGGCCCAACTGGCCGGGGGCACGCCCCGGATTCTGTACGCGGACGGCCTCCACCGGCCGTGGGATCCCGACGCGGCGCACCTGACCCCGCCGGACGCCGGGTTCAAGATCACCCCCGCGGCATTGCGAGGGGCGCTGAACGCGCGCACGAAAGTCCTGATCCTGAACGCGCCGTCCAACCCGGCGGGTTCGATCTACACCGCGGCCGAGCTCCAGGCGCTCGCCGCCGTCCTGCGCGACTTCCCCCGCGTGTGGGTGATTTCCGACGAGATCTACGACGCGCTGACGTACGCCGGGCCGGCGCGCTCGCTGCCGGCCGTGGCGCCGGACCTCAAGGAGCGCACGCTGGTCGTCAACGGGGCCTCCAAGGCCTACGCGATGACCGGCTGGCGGATCGGGTGGGCGCTCGGCCCCGAGGCGGTCATCACGGCGATGGGAAATCTCCAGAGCCAGACGACGTCCAACCCGTCCTCCATCGCGCAGCACGCGGCGCTCGCGGCGGTGACCGGCGACCAGGCCTGCGTCGAGACCATGCGCGTCGAGTTCGCCAAGCGCCGCGACTTCATCACGGGGCTGCTCAACGCCATCCCCGGCGTCCGTTGCGCCGCGCCGGACGGGGCGTTCTACGTCTTCCCCGACCTGCGCGGGGTGCAGGCGAGCGCGGCCGCGCGCGCGGCGCTCAAGCTGGGGCCGGAACCGCAAGGCTTCTCCGCCGCGCTCGCCGCGCGGTTGCTCGACGACGCCAAGGTCGCGCTGGTGCCCGGCGCGGAGTTCGGGCTCGAGTGCCACGTGCGCCTGTCCTTCGCGGCCTCCACGGAGACCATCGCGAAGGCCGTCGGGCGCATCCGGGACACCGTCGCTGCCCTGACCCGCGGTTAGGCTCGTGGGCAAGTCGGTGATCCGCATCGGCCTCCTGGGCCTGGGCACCGTGGGCACCGGCGTGGTCAAGCTGCTCGCCCGCAGCCGCGGCGAGCTGGAGCGCAAGGCCGGTGCGAAGCTCGAGCTGGTGAAGATCGCGGTCAAGGACGCGAAGAAGCCGCGCGAGGTCGAGCTCGCGGCGGGCCTCGTCACCGAGGACGCGCTCGCCGTCATCCGCGACCCCTCCATCGACATGATCGTGGAGCTCATCGG
>CAYHEI010000131.1:0-3938 GCA_964355385.1 uncultured bacterium
GGCTTCCGCGGGGCATGGCCCTGCCGCCCGTGCACGAGGACCGGATCGCCTCCGCGCGCCGCCGCGATCTCGCGCGCGGTCGTCAGCGCGGTGCCGCTGGGCGCGTCCTGTTTCCCGGCGTGGTGCGCCTCGACGATCTCGACGTCCGCGCGGTCGCCCAACGCCCGCGCCGCGAGCCGCGCCAGGGCCCACAGGACGTTCACGACCGGGCTGAAGCTCGAGGACTGGACGATCGCGATCTTGCGCGCGGCATGCTCGATCTCGCCCTGCTGCGCGGCCGCGAGCCCGGTCGTCCCGATCACCACCGGGTACCCGCGGATCACGCACTCCTGCGCGTTCGCCACGGTCGCGGCGGGCGCGGTGAAGTCGATGACGACGGCATGCCCCGAGGGCGGCAGCATCGCGGTCACCGTCACGGGGCCGCCCGCGGTGTCCACGCGTTCGCCCAACCGCGGATGGCCCCGCGCCTCCACGAGCCCCGCGACGCGCAGGTCCGCCTCACCGCGCGCCGCCTCGAGAAGCGCGCGCCCCATCCGTCCGAACGCTCCGCAGATCACGATGTCCGTCACGGGGGATAGCATAGCATCTTCGATTTCAACCCCCGCGCCCGGAATGCTACCGGGGACTCTTCAGTTGCTCCATGAATCCCTTGAGCGACGGGTTGTCGGGGTGAAGGCCGAGCGCGTGCCGGAACGACTCGAGCGCCCCCTTGTCGTCGCCGCGCGCGTACTGGCAGTTGCCGATCATCTGCCACGCCTGCCAGTAGCCGGGATCGGACTGGAGCGCGACGACCGCCTTCGCCCACGCTTCCTCGTAGCGCTTGGCCGAGTAGAGATCGAGGGAGGTCAGGTAGGCGGCCTCGGCCGTCTCGGCGGGCGTCGCCTGTTCCGCGACGGGCTGATCCAGCCGCGCGAGGAAGGCGCGCAGCGGCGCGTTGTCGGGATGCAACTTGAGCGACCGCTGGAACGCCTCGCGCGCGCCGGGCAGATCGCGCTTCGCATGCCGGCAGTTCCCGAGCGTCTGCCACGCCTGCCAGTGGGTCGGATCGGCCGTCACGGCGGCCTTGGCCCAGCGGAGCGCGGCGTCGTACCGCCCAACCTCGTGGGCGCGCAGCGCCTCCTGGTAGTAGGACTCCGCGTCGCCCGGCACCGCGAGCTCCGGCGAGCCGCGGACGCGCTCCGGCGCGGGCAGCGCGTACGCGAGCGCAACCTTGTGGCTCTGCGCGATATCGCCGAACGGCTGGTACGCGTAGTCCAGGCGCAGACCGCGCCAGGCGAGCCCGCCGCCCAGCGTGAGCCCGGTCAACCCCTTGAGGGCCTGTCCCTTGCCGAGATGCTTGTACCCGGCCCGGGCGAACACGAGCCCCGCGAGGTTCGCTTCCGCGCCCGTCGCCAGCCACCACTCCTTCTCCACGATGCCGTACCCGAGATCCGCGGCGAGGCGGAACGCGGGCACGAGGCGCGCCGCTGCCCCCGCCCGGACGGTCATCGGGAGGCTGAATCCCCCCACGGGCGGCGCGAGATTCTGCGCCGCCCAACCGAGCGTTACCGCGTCGCCCACCGGGATCACGCTGCCGGCGTTGGCGCTCCAGAGCAGGTCGCCCGTGACGTCCTGCACGAGCGCCGCCGAGAGGCCGGTCCAACCGCCGAGGAAGGCCGGATTCGCGGCCGCCCAGCCCAGCGCGAGCGCCGCGTCCATTGGGGATTGCGCTCCGAGCTTCAGCCCGTCGGCGTTCCGGAGCTCGAGCTCGCCGTACGTGAGCGCGGTCACGCCGAGCCCGGCGACGCCCCGGAAGGCCGGTGTCGCGAGCGCCACGTAGCTGAGTCCCATGCCCGGCCCGGCCAGGTCGTACATCGCCACCGCCTGCAGCCCGCCGATCTGCCCCAGCCCGCCCGGATTCCAGGACAGCGCCGAGGGGTCGTCCGCGACCGCGGTGAAGGCCTCGCCCATCCCCGGCCCGCGCGCACCGAGCGGCCGCCCCAGGAATGCCGCGCGGCGGAACCCCAGTCGCGTCTCCGTGTCCACCGCGACGGCCCGCGACCCGACCAGCGCCGCCGTACACGCCAACACCAGCACCGCCTTCCTTGTCATCTCGACCTCTTGACCATCAATTTGTACAGCGGGAACTTCTGCGTCCGCCCGTCGATCAGGTCCGCGCGCACACGCAGCAGGTAGACGCCGGGCGCCCACCGATCCACGTTCGTGACCACCACCGCGCCGGCGGGCGCAACGTTCTCGTACGTGCCCGTGAAGACCCGGTGCAGCGCGGCGTCATAGGCGTCCACCACGACGCGCGCGGCGGTGTCGTCGAGCTTGGGCACGATCTTGAACGTGGCGAGACTCGCCGGGTTCGGATACGCGACGAGCTCCTCCTCGAACTGCGGCAGCAGCGGTTCCGCCAGGGGCGCGGTCGGCGCGGCGACCGGAAGGCCGAGATCCCCGTCCAGAGCGGTCGCGGAGAGCGTCATTTGCTCGACGCCGGTCCGCAGACCGGTCAGGTTCCACTCGTAGGTCAGCGCGCCCTTCGCGGGGATCGCCCCGGGCGCCGCGGGCAGCGGCCCGTCCACGACGCGCGCCAGGGCGGCGTCGGCCAGGGCCAGGCCCGGCATGACCGCGTTCGCGGCCGCGCTGCCGGTGTTCGACACGGTCAGCCGGATCACGAACCGACCGCCGATCCGCGAGGAAGCCGGGACGGCGGCGGCGCGCAGGACCAGTCGCGCCGCCCCGAGGATCGTCACGGTCCCGGTCGAAACGGTCCGGGTCAGCGACAGGGCTCCGTCGTTGGCCGCGACGCCGGAGACCGTCCCGGCGAACGTCAACGTGCCGGGACCCTCGGCGATGTAGGTCCACACGAACACGGCCGAGCCCAGCCCGGCGAGCACGAGCGGTCCGGGTGGAACCGGCCCGGACACCAGCGTGACGAGGGCGGGTTTCGAGGGAACGAGGACCGGCGTGAGGCCGTTGATCGCCACGTCACCCGTGTTGCTCACGGTCAGGGCAACCGTATACGCGGTCGCCCCCTCGAGCGCGACGGACGCGTACAGCAGCGAGGTGGAGAGCCCCGCGGGCCGCAGCAGGGGCACGGTGAGCGCGGAGGCGGCCGAAACGCTGCCGCCACCCGTCGAGTCCGTCCCCGTCGCGGTCGCCGACACGATGAGCGTCCCCGCCTGCGTGATCGTGAACGACCACGCGAACGTCTTCGTGACACCCGGCGGGAGGGCGAACGTCGCCGGCACCGGGCCCGCGAGCAGCGTGGCGTACGGCGTGCTGGTCCCTCCGGCGGCGGTCGTCACGAGCAGGTCGGGCGTGATGCCCGTCGTGTCGGCGGTGCCGGGGTTCGTCACGTAGAGCGTCACGGTCATCACGTCCCCGACCGTGACGGGCGCCGGCGCCACGGCGATGACCGCCTGGACCTGGCCTTCGGTCACGGTGGCGAGCGAGCCGGTACGGGCGACGATCATGGTCAGTCCGCTCGTATCGTCGGCGACCGTCACGGTCGCGGTGAGCGTGACCGTGCCGACCGCGGTCACGCTGTAGGTCCAGGCGAACGTCACGGCGGCGCCGGCGGGCAGCGGGAGCGGACCGGACGGGGACGGGCCGAGCTCGAAGACGACGAGCGCGCCTCCCACGTCGAACTGCGGCAACCCGAGCGGGGTCGCCAGCGACGCGTCCTTCGTCCCGGCGTTCGTGACGGTCAGGGTCACGGTGACCCACTTCCCGATCGGGCCGGGATCGGGCGAGAACGCCATGGCCGCCTCCAGCCGCGCGGCGGGGACGGTCACCGCGCCGCCCGCGTTCGCGTCGAACGACGCCGCGGTGACCGCGTTCGTCCCGGTGGCGGTCGCGGAGATTCCCATGACGCCCCCGCCGACCGCGCTGCGCGTGCCGGGGCCCGAAAACGCCCCCCCCAAGGGGAGCACCAGACGACCCCGCTCGGG
>CAYHEI010000131.1:3948-7715 GCA_964355385.1 uncultured bacterium
TCTCGTCGTTGTCCACCCCCCCCCCCCCCCGGTCGGGTGTCCCTTGGGGGGGGGGGGGGCGGGGGGCGGCGCGGGCCCCCCCCCCCCCGCCCGCCCCCGTCACGGTCAGCGTCGGGACGACGCCCGTCGCCGCCGCGTTGCCCGTGTTGGTCACGGTGAGCACCACCGTCAGGATCTGCCCGAACTGCGGCGACGTGGACGAGAAGGAGAGCGCGGCGGTCAGGAGGGCCGGATCGACCCGCCGGAGCGTGAAGTGCGCCGCGTCCGCGATGAAGACGCGGCAGGAGCCGTCGAGGGCGACCCCGTTCGGGGCGCCGACGTCCGTCTTCGTCGCCATGCAGCCGGAACAGTACGCCCCGCCTCCGGCGACGAGGGAGAGCGACTGCGTCACGGCATCCCAGCGCTTGACGCGCTGGTCGCCGCCGTCGCCGATGTACAGGTTGCCGCCGCCGTCCACTCCGATCGAGCTCGGTTGATTGATCCCGGTCGGGCTCTGAAGAATCGTCGTGAGGTTCCCCGCCGAATCGACGCGGCGGATCATGTAGCCCGCCTGGTCGATGAGGAACAGGTTCCCCGCCCCGTCGACCGCCACGGCGGACGGGCTGTCGAGCTGCACCGCCACCGCGATCCCGTCCCCGTTGAACCCCTGCGTGCCGTCCCCGGCCACGGTCGAGATGATGCCGGAGCCCCCGTCCACCTTCCGGATCGCGTGGTTCGCGGCATCCGCGATGAAGAGGCTGCCGAACGCGTCCACGGCGAGCCCGGCGGGGCTGTTGAGCTGCGCGGCGGCGGCCGGGCCGCCGTCGCCGAAGAACCCCGGGGCGCCGGCGGTCCCGATCACGGTGGTGACGATCCCCGTGCCCGCGTCCACCCGCCGGACGACGTGATCGGACCGGTCCGCGATGAACAGGTTGCCGGCGCCGTCCAGCGCGATCCCGGCGATCTCGTTGAACCGGGCCGCGACCGCCGGCCCGCCGTCCCCGTTCCCGGGCCCGACCGATCCGGTGCCCGCGTACGGCGCGATGATCCCGGTCGCGGCATCAATCCGCCGCACGGCCATATAGGAGCCCGCCTTGCTGTCCGCCACGAACACGTTCCCGAACGCGTCCACGACGACCGCCGCGGGGGTAATGAAGGCGGCGGCGGCCGCGGCGCCCCCGTCCCCAAGCGCCGCCGAAGTCCCGTACTGGCCCGCGATGGTCGTGATCAGCCCGGGCGCGGACGGGCAGGCGCCCATGACGATCGAGAGGGAACCCCCGCCGCTCGCGAAGACCGTCGCGCCACCCGCGGCGTTCCGGCCCGTCCCGGTGGCGGTCAGCCCGACGCCGCCCGCCCCCGCGGCGCTGAACGTCCAGACGAACGACTGCGCCGCGTCGAGCGCGAGCGCGACCGGCCCCGCCGGGACCGGGCCGCTGACCAGGATGAGGTTCCCGCCGCCCGTGTTGAGGTCGAGCGTCGGAACCAGTCCCGTGACCAGGTCCGCCCCCGTGTTCGTGACGGTCAGGACGACCTGCACCGCCTGCCCCACCACCGCCGTCGCGGGGGAGATCGTCACCGAGGCCGCCAGGATCAACGGCGTCACCCCGCGGATCCGTTCATTGAGGCGGTCGGCGATGAGCAGCCGGCATGAGCTGTCCACCGCGACGTCGTACGGGCTGTCGAGCTCGGACAAGCCCGCGCCCAAGCCGTCGCCGTTGAAGCCCGGACTCCCCGTCCCGGCCACGCTCGCGATCTCTCCGGTCAGGGCATCCACCTTCCGGATCCGATGGTTGGCCGTATCGGCGATGTACACGTTGCCCGAGCGATCCACCTGGACGCTCTCGGGCCCGTTCAGCTCGGCCGCCCCGGCGGGCTGGAGGTCCCCGTTGAAGCCCGCCGCCCCGGTGCCCGCGAGCGTCGAGATGTTGCCGCTCGCGGGATCCACGGCGCGCACGCGGTGGTTCCCCGTGTCCGCGATCACGAGCCGTCCGGTCTCATCGACCGCGACGGCCGCCGGAGAGTCGAGCTGGGCGAGGACCGCCGCGAAGCCGTCGCCGCCGAAACCGGGAACCCCGGTCCCGGCCGCGGTGCTGATGTTGCCGGTGACCGCGTCGACGCGCCGGATGCGGTGATTGCCGGTGTCCGCGATGAACACATTGCCGGACGCGTCCACCGCGACGCCGCCGGGCGCGTTGAGCAGCGCGGTCGCCGCGGCGATCCCGTCCGCGTTGTAGCCCGCGGCTCCCGTCCCCGCGAGCGTCGAGATCGCGCCCGTGGAGGCGGTGACTTTCCTGATCCGCATGTTGCCGGTGTCCGCGATGTACAAGTTCCCCGACGCGTCGACCGCGACCCGCGCCGGCGCGTTGAGTCGGAAGGCGGTCGCCGGGCCTTCCCCGGTGTACCCCCCGGCGCCCGTCCCCGCGACGGTCGTGATGATCCCCGTCGTCCCGTCCACACGCCGGATCTTGTGGTTCCCCGTGTCGGCGATGAAGACGTTCCCGGACGCGTCCACCGCGACGCCATCGGGCCCGCTCACGCGCGCGGCGGACGCCGCCCCCGAGTCGCCGGAAGATCCCGCCGTGCCGTCCCCGGCGACCGTCCCGATGATCCCCAGCTCGGAGAGACAGCGGACGAACCCCGTCAGCGCTCCCGAGGCCGCGGCGGCCACGACGGCGCCGGTCCCGCTGTCCACGCCCGTGCCCGTGGCGGTGAAGCGGATCGCGCCCGCGCCCACGACGCTGAAGGTCCACACGAAGGACTGACCGGCGTTGAGCGCCAGCCCGACGGGACCAGCGGGAACCGGACCCGAGAGCGCCTGGACGAGCGAGGCTCCCGCGTTCACGTCGAGCGACGGCAGGACGCCGGTGAGCGCGAGGGAGCCGGTGTTCGTGACCGTGAGGGTCACCGTCACGATCTGCCCCACCTCCGCGGGCGACGGGGTCACGGAGAGCCTCGCCACGGCGATCACGGGGGCCATGCGGCGGAGGCGCTGCCCGGCGGTCTCGAGCAGGCAGATCCGGCAGGCGGCGTCGGGCGCCGCGCTTGCGGCCCCGGTCAGGTTCGCCGCAGTCGCGAGCTGGCCGTCGCCGTTGTACCCGGCCGCGCCGGTCCCGGCGACGGAGAAGATGGAGCCGGAAAGCCCGTCCACCTTCCGCAGCACCAGGTTGCCCGCGTCCACGATGAAGAGATCCCCTTCATGACTCGTGGCGACTCCCGCGGGCGCGCTGACGCGGGCCGCGGCGGCGGGACCGCCGTCGCCCCCGGCCCCCGCCGTCCCGTCGCCCGCCACGGTGCCGATGAGCCCCGTGCCGGCGTCCACCACCCGGATCCGCTCGTTGCCGGTGTCCGCGATGTAGAGATTCCCCGCGTCGTCCAGCGCGAGGCCCTTCGCGTTGTTGATCTCCGCTGTCGCGGCCGCGATGCCGTCGCCGTTGTACCCCGCGGTGCCATCGCCCACGATCGTACCGATCACGCCCGTGAATCCGTCCACCCGGCGAACCCGCTGGTTGCCCGCGTCGAGGATCAGGAGATTCCGGGCGCCGTCGACGGCGAGCGCCGTGGGACCGGAGAGCTGCGCGGCCGTCGCGACCCCCGCATCGCCCGCGAATCCGAGAGCGCCGGTTCCGGCCACGGTGCGAATGATGCCGGTCGCGGCCTCGACCATCCGGACGCGGTGCGTCGCGGAATCCGCGATGTAGAGGTTCCCGTCTTCATCCACGGCGAGCCCCGCGGGCGCGTCGAGCTGCGCCGCCGTCGCGAGCCCCCCGTCCCCCGCCGATCCGGCGGCC
>CAYHEI010000132.1:0-7684 GCA_964355385.1 uncultured bacterium
GGGGGGGCGCGGCGACGACCCGGGCCCGGGGGCGGTTCTAATAATAGTCCCGGGTTCGGTCCGCGCCGGCGCGGGGGGCGCGGGCGGCGTGCGCGGCGGGCGCGGGTCCGCCCGTGAGCGAGACCAGCGCGGCGCCCGACAGTATCGAGAGCGCCGGGGTGATCCCGGTGACCTGCTCGACGCCGGTATTGCTGACCGTGAGGACGAGCTGGAACGCCTGGCCCGCGACGGCCGGGTTCGGCGCGGCGGCCAGCCGCGCGGCGAGCGGGAGCAGGGCGATCCGGCGGACGCGCTGGTTGCCGAAGTCCGAAATGACCAGCCGGCACGCGGGATCGAAGACCACCCCGTTCGCGCCGGAGAGCTGGGTGGCGGGGGACGGCAAGCCGTCGCCGTTGTACCCGGCGGCACCGGTCCCCGCCACGGTGTTGATCCGTCCGGTTGCGATCTCGATGTCCCGAATCCGGTTATTCGCGGTGTCGGCGAAATAGACGTCACCCGACGCACGCACCGTGATGCCCTCGGGATTGCTCACCTGGGAAGCGGTGGCAACGCCGTCGCCGTTGTATCCGGCAACGCCCGTGCCGGCGATCGTGCCGATCAACCCGGTGCCCGCCGCGACCTTGCGCACGCGTTGGTTCCCCTCGTCCGTGATGTACAATGCGCCCGCAGCATCGAAGGCGATGCACGAGGGGTTGTTCAGGCGCGCGGAGGTGGCCGCGATGCCGTCGCCGTTGTAGCCACCGATGCCGTTGCCGGCGACCGTGCTGATCACGCCTGTGGCGGTGGTGATCTTCCTGATGCGGTGGCCGCCGTTCTCCGCGACATGCAGGTTCCCGGCGGGATCCAACGCGATGCCGACCGGGTTCCAGAGTTGCGCGGTGCTCGCGGCGATGCCGTCGCCGTTGTATCCCGCGGTTCCGGTGCCCGCGACCGTGCTGATCAGTCCCGTGGCCGCACTGACCTTGCGAACGCGCTGGTTGCTGGTGACGTACACGTTGCCGGCCGTGTCGATGGCGACGAGGGTTGGGGCCGCGACTTGCGCGGCGGTGGCGGCGATGCCGTCGCCGTTGTAGCCGGACACGCCGGTCCCCGCGATGGTGGCGATGACGCCGGTCGCGGCGTCCACTTTGCGGACGCGGTTGCCGAAGTAGTCGGAAAGGTAGAGGTTGCCGGCCGCGTCGTAGGCCCCGACGATGGGCCCATTGACCCGGGCAGCAGTCGCCGCGATCCCGTCCCCGTTGTATCCCGCCGTGCCGGTGCCGGCGATGGTGGCGATCGTCCCGTAGGGCGTGCCGCACGACGAGATCCCGATGGTCTGGACGGCCGAGGCGGCGGCGGTCGCGGTCGTGCTCCACGCGGTGTCGAAGCCGGTGCCGGTGGCCGTGAACCACACGGTCCCCGCGGAGGCGGCCTGGTACGTCCAGGTGAATCCGGCCGCGGCGCCCGGGGCGAGCGTGGGCACCGTCGCGGGGACCGGGCCGGACAGCCCGGCCGGCAGCGCCGCGCCGGCGTTGACGTCCAGGGCGGGACGCAGGTTCGTCACGTCGCCGTCCCCGGTGTTCGTGACCGTCAGGACGAGAATCGACGACTGGCCGGCGGTGGCGGGGTTCGGCGCGGCCGTGAGGGCGGCGAGCAGGGAGGGCGGGGTGAGCAGGCGGACGCGGTGATTGTTGGTGTCGCCGACCGCCACCCGGCACGAGGAGGACACGGCCACGCCCGCGGGCGAGTTGACGCGCGCCGCCGTGCCGGCGATGCCGTCGCCGTTGTAGCCGGCGGTGCCGGTTCCCGCGACCGTCGTGATGATCCCCGAGAGGGCGTCCACCCGGCGCGTGCGGTTGTTGACGGTGTCCCCGAAGTACATGTTCCCGGACGGGTCGAGCCGGGGGTAGTCCACGCCGTTGACGGTGGCCGCGGTGGCCGCGATGCCGTCGCCGTTGTAGCCGCCGACCCCGGTGCCCGCGATCGTGCTGATCACGCCGGTCGCGATGGTCACTTTCCGGATCCGCTGCGCCGTGTAGTCCCCGATGTAGAGGTTGCCGACGGCGTCCAGCGCGATCGAATTCGGGTAGTTCAGGTTGGCCGACGTGGCCTGGATGCCGTCGCCGTTGTACCCGGAGACCCCGGTGCCGGCCACCGTCGAGATCAGACCGGTCGCGGCCGTGACCTTCCGGATCCGGAGATTGGCGCGATCCCCGATGTAGACGTTGCCGGCGCCGTCCACCGCGACGCCGTCCGCGAAGTTCAGCTGAGCCGACGTGGCCTGGATGCCGTCGCCGTTGTACCCGGAGACCCCGGTGCCGGCCACCGTCGAGATCAGACCGCTCGCCGCTGCGACCTTGCGGATCCGGTGGTTGTTGTCGTCGGCGATGTACACGTTGCCCGCGCCGTCCACCGCGACGTCGATCGGGTTGCTCAGCTGGGCGGTCGTCGCGGCGCCGCCGTCGCCGTTGAAGCCGTTCACGCCGGTGCCCGCGACCGTCGTGATCAGTCCGGTGACGGCGTCCACCCGCCGGATGCGGCTGCCGATCGGGTCGGCGACAAAGAGGTTCCCGGCCGCGTCGTACATCATGCCGTACGGGTCGCGAATCTGCGCGGCCGTGGCCGCGATGCCGTCGCCGTTGTATCCCGCGGTGCCGGTGCCGGCGAGCGTGGAGATGACATGGCCGGAGGAGGGACACAGCCGCGTCAGGATGGGCACAGCGGCGCTCGCGGAGCCCGTGATGGTCGTCGCGAACGCCGCGTCCCAGCCGGTGCCCGTCCCGGTGAACGTGACCGTGCCCGCCGCCGCGGCAGTGTAGTTCCAGCGGAAGGCCTGCGAGGCCCCCGCGGCCAGCGCCACGGGCCCCGCCGGCACCGGGCCGCCCAGGGGTGTCGTGAGGGTACCCCCGGCGTTGATCTGCAAGGCGGGCAGGACGTTCGAGGCCGGCATCGCCCCGCTGTTGCGCACGACGACGTCCACCGAGAAGTTCGCGCCCACCAGCACCGCCCCCGGCGCGACGGCGAGCGTCACCTCGAGCGAGGCGAGCGGCGTCGGTTCGACGGTGTACGCCGGAAGCGCGAGGCGGCTGGTCCGGCCGTTGCCGTCGGTGAGGACCGCGACCGGGCGGTACACGGTGCGCGTGCCGTGCATGGGCACGGCGGCGGTGCCGGACCACCGGGCCAGTCGGCTCGAGATCACCGCCGGGGAGAGCGTCACCGTCGCCGTGCCGGAGGGGCCGACGACGTCCACGCGCGCGCTCGCGACGGTCTCCACGTCGCGGTCGTCGGCGAGGAGGCTGAACGTGACCGTGCCGGTCGTGAGGCTCGGGAAGTCGTGCCGCGCCACGGGGTTCGTGCCCGTCGCCGCCGAGAGCGAGGTGCGGCCGTCGCGGAGATAGACCGTGGCCTCGTAGTCGGGCGTGGCGGCGATCCCGCCCAGCGCGTGGTGCGTGTTGATCCGGCCGAACCCCATGTGCTGGTTCCAGCCCGCGCCGTCGTAGGTCTCCGCGTTGGGCGGGGGAACCTTGTCGGCGGTCTCCGCGAGCCGCCGCAGCACGGTCTCGGGGGCGTAGTCCGGGTTCTGCCCGAGCACGAGCGCGGCCAGTCCCGCGGCGTGCGGGGAGGCCATGGAGGTGCCCTGGTAGGCGGCGTACGCGTTCGTCGGCACGGTGCTCCAGATCGACACGGGGGAGGGGCCGCTGCCCGGCGCCGCGATGTCCAGCTCCGGCCCGAAGCACGAGAAGTAGGACCACTGGTCCGCGTTGCCGACCGAGCCGACCCCGATGACCTCGGGGTACGCGCCGGGATAGCCGAGCGGTCCGGCGCTGTTGCCGGCCGCGCACACGATCACCACGCCCTGGTTCGCGGCGGCGATGATCGTCGCGTGCAGCGCGCTGGAGTCCACCGGCCCGCCGAGGCTCATGTTCATGACGTGCGCGCCGTTGGCGGCGGCGAACGCGATGCCCTGGGCCACCCCCCAGTAGCTCCCCGCCCCGCCCGCGCACAGCACCTTGACCGGCATGATCTTCGGGAACCAGGTCATGCCCGCGACGCCGATCCCGTTGTTCACCGTGGCGCCGATCGTGCCCGCGACGTGCGTCCCGTGGCCGTTGTCGTCCATCGGATTGTTGTCGCCGTTGCAGTAGTCCCAGCCGACGATCTTGCCGGGACCGAGCACGGGTCCGGGACCGGTCGGAGCGACATACATCCGCGTGTCGCCGCCGCCGATCGCGAAGTCGGGATGCGTGTACTGGACGCCCGTGTCGATGACCGCGACGTACGTCGTGGCGGAGCCCTTGGCGCCCGACACGTCGGGATCGTTCCACGCGCGGTCGGTCTCGGTGTTGACGAGCGCGAACTGCCCGTTGGGCATGACCGCGGCGGCCTGGTACTTGTGGTCGTTTGGGACGGCGTACACGGACGCCTCAGCCACGAAGTCGGGCTCGGCCCACTCGATCCCCGCGTCGTCCGCGAGCGCGTCCACCGCGTCGAGGACGCCCGCGGCGGGGGGGAGCTCGATCCGCTGCGCGCCGATGAGCTCGATCCGCTCCCGCGCCCGGCCGCCGACGCGATCGAGCGCGCGCTGGCGTCCCACGGCGCCCGCGTTGGCCCGGAACTTCACCAGCACCTCGCCGGGAACGATCTTCACCGTCCGGCCCTTCCAGGGAATCTCCGCCGTGACGAGGTCGCCCGGGGCGGCCCCCGCGGGGGAGCCGAGCCAGAGGGCGGCGGATAAGAATAAGAGAGAGAAGGAACGCACCGTCCGAAGTACTGCAGGGCGCGTGCCGGGCGAGAAACGCGGTATTCCTCAACGAACAACCGGGGGGGGGGGGCGCCGCCGCCCCTGGGTGGGGCGATTCCGCCCCAGTCCTATCTATGAGGTGGTTTTGATTCGTGAGGTGGTCTTGATTCGTGAGGTGGTTTCAATTGGAATTTCCTGATCTTATCCTGGAGATTCTTGCGGTCGAGCCCCATGCGCTCGGCCGCCTGGGTGATGTTGCCTCCACATTCGTTCAGCACGTGCTCGAGGTAGCGCCGCTCGAACGCGTCGCGCGCGCCCGCGAAGGGGAGCCCGAGCAGCGCGCTCTCCTCCCCGGCCGCGGCGGGGGACCCGGCGAGCGCGAGGTCGCCGGGCTCGATCACGCCGCCGCGGTTCACGAGCACCGCGCGCTCCACGGCGTTGCGCAGCTCCCGGACGTTCCCGGGCCAGGCGTGCCGCGCGAGGTCCGCGGCAGCCTCCGCCGAGAATTCCAGCGGCGCGCGCCCGGCCTGCCGCGCGAAACGTTCCAGGAAGTGCGCGGCGAGGAGCGGGATATCCTCGCCGCGCTCCCGCAAGGGCGGCAGCGGCACGACGAGCCCGTTCAGGCGGTAGAAGAGATCCTGGCGGAAGCGTCCGTCGCGGACCTCGCGCGCCAGGTCCCGGTTCGTCGCCGCGATGAACCGGGTGCGGCAGCGGACGGGCCGCGTGCCGCCGACGCGCAGGAAGTCGTGCCCCTCGAGGACCCGGAGGAGCTTGGGTTGCAACGGGACGGGGAGGTCCGCGATCTCGTCCAGGAAGAGCGACCCCGCGGCCGCGGCCTCGAGCAGGCCCGCGCGGGCGGCGTCGGCGCCCGTGAACGCGCCGCGCTCGTTGCCGAACAGCTCGCGTTCGAGCAGGGACTCCGGGATCGCGCCGCAGTTGATCGCGAGGAAGGGGCCCGTGTTCCGGGTCGAGGCGCCGTGCAGCGCGCGGGCGATCAGCTCCTTGCCGGTCCCCGTCTCCCCGGTGACGAGGATGGTCGTGTCCTGACCGGCGACGCGCCGCACGAGGTCGAGCGCCGCGAGCAGGGCGGGACTGCGGCCGACGAGCGGACGGTCCGCGTTGCGCAGCTCGAGCGCCCGGCGCAGGGATTCGTTCTCCTCCACCAGCGCGGCCTCGCCGAGCGCCCGCCGGATCTGGAGCTTCAGTTCGTCGAGCGCGAAGGGCTTGATGAGGTAGTCGAGCGCGCCCTGCTTCATGGCCTCCACCGCGCTTTCCGCGGTCGCGTACGCGGTCATGATCATGACGCGCGCGTCCGGCTGCCGCTCCTTCACGGCGCGGAGCACTTCGAGGCCCGAGAGGTCCGGCATCGTCAGGTCCACGAGCGCGAGGTGGATCGGTTCCCGCTCCGCGAGCGCGACCGCCTCGCGCCCCCCGTCGGCGACGAACACCGTGTAGCCCTCCCCGCCCAGAACCTTCTGGAGCAGCGAGCGGATGTTGGGCTCGTCGTCCGCGACCAGGATGCGCGCCGCGGACGGGGTCACGCGGACGGGACCCCTGAGCGTGTCGAAGGGCCCAGCGGCAGGTCCAGCGTCACGCGCGTGCCGGTGCCCGCCGGGCTCTCCACGGTGAGGCGGCCGGCGTGCCGCGTCGCGATCTCCTGGCAGATCGCGAGCCCCAGGCCCATCCGCCCGGCCTTCGTGCTGAAGAAGGGCTCCGTCACGCGCGCCAGGTGCTCGGGCGCGATCCCCGCGCCGGTGTCCTCCACGGCGAGGCGCCCGGCCGCGGCGCCGTTGAGTTCGTGCGTCGTGGTGACCACGCGGACGCGGCCGCCCCGGGGGGTCGCCTGCAGCGCGTTGAGCGCGAGGTTCAGCGCCGCCTGCCGCATCTGGTCGGGGACCGCGACGACCGTCACGCCGCCGTCGTGGAGCGCCGCCTCGCAGGCCACCCCCGCCTCGGCGGCCTGGTGCCGCACGAGCGCGAGCACCTCCTCGGCGACGGCGTTCAGGTCCACGGGGGCGCGTTCCAACCCGCCCGGCCGGACGAAGCCGCGCAGGTCGGCGAGGATGCGCTTCATCCGGCGCCCTTCCGCGAGGATCACGTCCAGCTCCTCGCGGCCGGGGGCGCCCGCCGCGAGGCGGCCGTCCAGAAACTCCGCGTGGCCGAGCAGGCCCAGGAGGGGGTTGTTCAGCTCGTGCGAGATCCCCGCCACGAGGGCGCCCACCGAGGAAAGCTTCGCGGAGTGCACGAGCTTGTCCTGCGTCTCTTTGAGCGCGAGCGCCATCGTGTTGAACCGGCGCAGCAGCAGGCCGAGCTCCGCGGGCGCGTGCGGGGGGAGCGACGCCGCGAGGTCCCCGCCGGCGATCCGCTCCGTCGCGGCGATGAGGCGGCGGATCGGCTCGGTCACCCGCGCCACGGTGTACCAGTAGAAGAGAAGGGCCGCGGCAAGCAGGACGCCGCCCCCCGCGAGGGTCAGCCGGAGCGCCGTCCGCCGCGCGGTGACCAGGCGGTCCGCGGGCAGGTGCATCGTGAGGCGCACCTCGCTGCCGCCGGGCGTCCGCAGCGAGACGGAGGCGGGATGGTAGGCGCCCTCCTCCTCGCCCTCCAGCGTCGAGGCGACCGGCTGCCCGGCCGCGGCGAGGTCCACGTCGGTGCGGAGCAGCTCCTTGAGCGCGTCCGCGAACCGGCGATCGAGGACCTGGCCCACGACGACCGCGCGGGTCGAGCCCGCGACCGGCGCCAGGCCCGCGATCAGCACCTCGCCCCCCGCGCGAAGCACCAGGGGGAGACCCGGGGGCCGGACGAGTCCGAGCGCGTCGTCCGCGCCGATCAGGGGACCGAGCTCGGACCGGACCCGGCCCGTCGCCGTGTCCACGACGAAGGCCGCGTCCAGCCGCATCCCGCGCTCGGCCCGCGCGGCGGCGCCGAGCCCGCCCGGGGCGGCGGCCAGCCGGACGGCGGCGTCCC
>CAYHEI010000133.1:0-7653 GCA_964355385.1 uncultured bacterium
GTCTCGCTCCGCACCGCCGAGCTGGTGAGCTACCACCACATGGCGCTCGGGTTCGTCCGGGGCAAGTGGAACCGCCGCGACCTCTCCAATCCCATGCTGCTGGCCAAGTGCTGCCACGACCTGGACCTCCTCGCGTGGTTCCTCTCGGGCACCCCGCCGGTGCGGGTGGCGAGTTTCGGCGCGCTCTCCCAATTCCGCCCCGAGAACGCCCCCGCGGGCTCGACGGCGCGCTGTCTGGACGGCTGCGCGCTTGAGGCGACGTGTCCCTACTCCGCGCGGCTCAACTACATCGTCCAGGGCCTCTGGGAGTTCTACGCCTGGGAGATGTTCGAGCAGCCCGAGCGGCTGACCGCAGCGGACAAGCTGGCGTCCCTGAAGGGGGATAACCCCTACGGCCGTTGCGTCTGGCGGTGCGACAACGACGTGGTGGACCACCAGTCGGTGCTCGTCGAGTTCGCGGACGGCGCCACCGCCACGCACGACATGTTCTGCGCCACCGCCCGCCCCACCCGGACCCTCCACGTGATCGGCGAGAAGGGGGAGATCGAAGGGGACCTCGAGGCCGGGCGGCTGGTGCTGCGGCGTCCCGACTCCCGCCCGGGGCCGGGGTACGTCGAGACGCTAGAGGACCTGGCGGTCAAGGGCGATCCGCACGGCGGGGGCGACCTCAAGCTCGTGGACGATTTCGTGAGCGTCCTGCGCGGGGAGCCCGCCTCCCGCGCGTCCACCCGCATCGAGGACTCTCTCTTCGGCCACCTCATCGCCTTCGCCGCCGACCGGGCGATGCTGGCGCACCAGGTGGTGGAACTCTAGAGTCGGCGGTCCTTCCATCCCCAGCGCGCGCGCGCGTACTTGAGGCACGCGTCGCAGAACGACTGGGTACGCAAGAAGCCGTAGCGTTCCTGCTCGATCATGGCGGCGTAGGGCGGCTGGTCCGCGGCTTCCGCGACGGCGAACCGCACATGGTCGGCGGCCAGCTTGGAGAGCAGCTCGGTGAACCCCTTCTCGACGGCCAGGCTGCGCCCGTACTTCTCGGCGAGGTCCTCGAGGCGCTCTTCGTTGAGCAGGGCCTGGCAGAGGAGCGCCCAGACCAGGTTCCGTGCCCGGCGCATGTAGGCGTACTTCTTCTCGCCGCGCTCCATGATCTCCCGGACGATCCGGGAGAGTCGGAACTGGACCTTGTAGCACAGGAGGATGCGGCGCGCGTCCGCCTTCAGACGGGCCGCATTGAAGACCAGGCGGTACTCGTCCTCCCGCTCGAACATCTCCGCGAGTCGGGACATCCGTTCGATCTCGCCGTCCGAGGCCAGGAAGGTCTGGGCGAGCTTGAGCAGCTCGAGCGCCTTGTCCTCGCTCACCTCGAGGCTCTCCATTTCCCCGGCCGTCAGGTTCTCGAACGCCTTCTCCTGCCGCTCGTAGTAGAGGCCCAGCTCCTCGCCGAACTTGTCCTGCAGCTCGAGCTGGATGAGGTCGTTCGCCCGCAGGTTCCACGGCCGGACCGGGTTCTGGCGGTTGTTGTTGAGCGTGATGCCCAGCACGAAGTCGGACCGGGCGTCGCTGATCAGCTTGCACAGGACGCGGACCTGGTCCAGCGCCGGGGGCGGCGTGTCGCAGGATTTCAGGAAACGGTCGAGCGTCGCGATGGTCTGGACGCCGTTGAGCAGGCGCGGCTCCGTGACCAGCAGGCCGTCGCTCTGCGCTTCCACCCGCTCGGCGTACAGCGTGACCCCGTTGTGGTCGAACGCGAACGCGAGGGGGTCGCGCGCGCCCTGCGTCAGGATTTCCTTGAAGGCGCGGGAGAGCGACCGGTTGGTCGAGGTGTCCGTGGACAAGAGTCCGCGGATGTTGCCGTCGAAAAAGCGCGACTGCATCCCCCGGTACATGGCGTGGAGATCGGCGAGCCGGGCGAATCCGACGCGCATGACCTCGCCCGAAGGCCCGGAGAAGAGTGCCGCGTGTTCCAGCCGGAGCGGGAACGCGTTGGTGACCTTCTGGTGCGCGGGGGCGCCGAGCCGGCCGTCCTCGGTCGAGCGGAACTGGATGACCAGGGACACGGGCCGGCCGAAGAACGCGTCGAGCAGGTGCTTCTTGTTCTCCAGCTCCTCGCGCAGCCGGCCGTACACGACGCTGCGCTCGGCTTCCAGCGGATCACCCCGGAAGACGAAATGGACGAAGACCCGCTCGACCGAGCCCGAGCAGGACAGCAGGACGGTCTTGAGCCGGACGAGGAACTGATCCGGCGCGATGCCGGGCGGGCCTTCGCCGAAGACGCGCTCGAGCCCGGTCTCGGCGAGGACCTGGTAGGGCTCCTGGAAGCAGCTTCTTTCCTTTTTCCATTGGAACCGAAAGAGATAGAAATTCTTGAGGGCGGGATCGGCGTGGAACCCGTTCAGCCCGCTCTCGTTGGGCTCCAGCGCCACTTGGGCCAGGGCCTGCTCGCGGGGGAGGCCGAACTCAGCCTCGAGGAAGAGCAGGCCGAGGTAGTCGGCGGGGGCGCCGCCGCCGTCCGGCCGCAACCCGGCGCGCACCTGCTCCAGCATCTCCGCGGTGATCGCGCCCATGTGCCCTCCCTTAGACTCCATCATAGGCCAGCGGGCTACGCGACGGACAGCCCTCCGTCCACCATGAGGGTCTGGCCGGTGATGTTGGAGGCGTCGTCGCTCGCCAGGAACCAGACCGCCGAGGCGATCTGGCCGGGCTCGGCGGGGCGGCCCAGGAGGGCGTAGCTGCCGGCGGAAGCGCGGAGCTGCTCGGGCGAGACGCCTTTCTTCGCGGCGTTGCGCTCGTGGAAGTCGGTCATGGTCCAGCCGGGGCAGACGGCGTTCACGCGCACGCCGTCCCGGCCGTGCGCGACGGCGAGGCTGCGGGTGAGGGAGAGCACGGCGGCCTTCGTGGCGTCGTAGAGGGGCATGTCGGCCCGGCCGAGCAGGGCGTTCGCCGACGAGATGATGACGATGGCGCCGTCCTGCTGGCGGACCATCGCGGGCAGCACGGCCTTGCAGGAATAGGCGACGCCTTTGAGATTGACGTCCACGATGGTCTTCCAGTCTTGTTCCGAAGCGTCGAGCAGGCTGCCGTAGACGCGCGCGCCCGCGTTGGCGACGAGCGCGTCGATCCGCCCCCAGGCGTCGAGCGCCGCGCGGGCGAACGCCGCGCAGCGGGCCTCCTCCGCGACGCTGCCCTGGATGCAGAGCGCTTCGCCGCCCGCGCCACGGATGATCCGGCAGACGGCCTCGCCGTCCCCGGCCGCGAGGTCGCCGATGGCCACTTTCCAGCCCTCCCGGGCGAACCGCAGCGCGCAGGCCTTGCCGATGCCCGCTCCGCCCCCGGTGATGACCGCGACTTTGAGGCTCGCCCCGGCCGGTGCCATGCTCCCAGTCTACCTCGTCCCGGTCAGGTCTTCGCGACCGCGACGGCCGTCACCTTGTACGGGGGGTGACCTGGAAAGTAGGGTCAGACCCAAGTCGCTCGCCGAATCGTACCGACGCAAGCCGCCGAAGGATTGGAAGGGGGTCATCGAGCTGAGCGAGAAGTGATCTTGACGCCCGGGAACTGAATGCATAGAATGATCTCGATGAATGCAAAGACGGCCCCGGCCCGGCACCTGACCGTCCGCAACGTCGCCCCGGACCTTTCCCGCGCCCTCGATGCGGAACGCCGGCGGCGCGGGACGAGCCTCAATCGAGCGGTGCTGGACCTGTTGCGCCGGGCGCTGGGTCTCGAAGCGGGCCGCCCTTATGCGAACGGTCTGGGCAAGTTCGCGGGAGACTGGACCGCGGCGGAAGCCCGTCGCTTCGAGCGGGATATCGCCGTCTTCGAGCAGATCGACGAGGATCTCTGGAAGTGATGGGCGTGTGCCTGGACACTTCCGCCTACGTCCGGTTCAGGGAGGGGGAGCCGTCCGCCGTCGAGGCGGTCGTCGCTGCACGCGACTTGGCGGTGCCGGTGATCGTTCTGGGCGAGTTGCGGACCGGTTTCCGGCACGGTACCCAGGCCGCCACGAACGAGCGTAGGCTCCGCGAGTTCCTGGCTGACCCCGTGGTCCGCGTCCTGGATGTCGACGAGGACGCGGCGGATCGCTACGCCGACCACATGCCCGATCTCCGACGCCGCGGCCGTCCCCTCCCGACCAACGACGTATGGATCGGGGCGCTCGCGCTGCGGGAAGGCCTTTCGATCCTGACGGCGGACCGGCACTTCGAGGAGCTCCGGCCGGCGAAGGTGTGCCTGCTTCCCACGGCCGGATAGTCCGCAAGGCGAAGGACCCGTGATAGGGTAGGGTCGTGCGAACGGAGTTCCGCGACAGTCTGGAATTTGTCTTCCCGGACACCAGACCGGGCCATGCTCCGGGGGTGGGGAGCGAGCTGGACGTCGCCCGGGGAGGGACCGCGGCGGTGCACGTGCTGGTGACCGGGGCGCCGCGGGGACCGCTCGGCGTGGGGGTGGCGGAGGGCGGGAAGACCGTCCGCGGAGCCCGGTGGTTCAAGCTCCGCGACGTCCCGGTGGAAGCCAACACCGGGCCGGTCATCTTCACGGAGACCAGGGAGAGCGGGCGCAATTCCCACGTCATCCGGCGGGCGCCGTTCCGGGTGTACGACGCCATGGAACCGGTGGACGGCGCGTGCGAATTCGGTGGAAGCACCGGTGCCCTGCGCCTGCACCTCCCCGGGGCTCCGGACGCCCGCCCCGGCCTGCGGCGATACACGGTCACGGTGGGGAAGGCCCCTGCCCTCGAACTGGCGGTGCGGGTCCATGGCGCCGTGCTCCCGCCGTCCGGCGCGGCCAGCTTCCCGTACACGAACTGGTTCGACGTGCGCGCCATGGCGACGCGGCACGGCCTGAAGGAGTGGAGCGAGGCGCACTGGAGCATGATCCGGAAGTACGCGGAGGTCATGCGGCACGGCCGGCAGAACATGTTCTGGGTCCCGCTCCACTGCGTGTTCCGGCGTCAGCGGGGAGCGCCGGTCTTGGACCGCGCCCGCCTGCGGCGGTACGTGGACACCTTCACCCGGGCCGGGCTGCCGCTGATCGAGGGCGGGCACGTCGGGACCAGATCAGGAGGATGGAAGGCGAAGGCGTTCAGCACGGTGCTGAACGGACCGCCCGCGGCGTCGCCCGCGGGCGACCGCGACCTGCGCGCGATCTGCGCCCAACTGACCGCGGAGATCGACCGCAACGGGTGGCGGGGACGCTGGACGCAGCACGTCGCGGACGAGCCGCAACCGGCGCTGGCGGCCGACTACCGCGTCCTCTGCGGCATCGTCCGCAAGTACCTGCCCGGGGTGCCGCTGCTTGACGCGATCGAGGACCCCTCCCTCGTGGGTTCGGTGGACGTCTGGTGCCCCAAGGACAACGCGTACCAGCGGCACAAGAAGTCTTACGACGCCATCCAAGCGGCCGGCGACCCGATGTGGTTCTACACCTGCTGCGAGCCCGGCGGGAAGTGGCTCAACCGGCTCCTGGACATGGAACTCATCCGCCCGGCGCTCTTCGGCTGGGCGGCGGCGCGGTTCGGGCTCGACGGCTTCCTGCACTGGGGGCTCAACCACTGGCAGAAGGACCAGGACCCGTTCGAGAAGAGCGTCGTTCCCAACTGGGGCGGCGGCTCGCTCCCGGCGGGGGACACGCACATCGTGTATCCCGGAACGGACGGACCGTGGTCCAGCGTGCGCCTGGAGGCCCAACGCGAGGGCTTCGAGGACCTGGAACTCCTGCGCGCGCTCCAGAAGCGGCAGCCTGCGAAGGCGCGGGCGATCATCCGTCCCGTCCTGCGCGCCTTCGACGACTACACGACTATCCTGCGCGTCTTCCGCTCTGCTCGGCGCAAGCTCCTGGAACTCACTCCAGTGTCAACTAGCAATTGAACATATTCAGGTTCTTTCGTAAGAAGATGGCTGCTTCTGACATGGCTCATGCGATCGTGACTTTGGCTGTTTGCGACCCCAAGGTGATCGAGAACGGCATCGCAGCGATGCCAGAATTGTCAGAGAAAGGCAAGGATGAATTGAAATACCTGAAGACCTGGATACCGAAATTGGCATTCATCTCGTACTTCTCAGAACCATTGCGACGTGCTCTGGTGTTCGGATACGAGACTCATCTTCACAATTGGATTCGGCTGACTTGGGCGCATCCTGAAGCCGCTGAAGCTCATCTCACTGAGATTGGAAATCGCTGGTGTAGGTACGAAGAGGAGCTCGGAACGGCTATGGCCAAGGGCTCACCGCCTCTCGTCGAGGCAGTCGGCGATACCTACATGCGGCTCTGCGGTTCTGAAGCGGACGCGGTACTCTCCATGATTGGGGCGATTCACTGTGCTACTGGATTGCGCATGTACAAAGACATGACTTCGAAGGTCCGCCTGGAAGTCATTCCTGGGAAAATCCCGCTCGATCTTTTGGGGCTTGCCGCTCTATACCGCAGGAAGCCTTGAATGAAGATCTATGGGATGCGCTTTGGGAATAGGTTTCCTGAACCGCGTCATGCCATCCTTGGGATTCATAGGCGGTAGCGAAGCGCACAGGGGGGGTCGTTGATGATTCCGCACGCAAACGGTGCTCCGCCCCTCACTTGACGCTGATGCCATATGGCGTGATAATGTGTGCCGAGAGGCATAGCGAACCACATGCTCGCGGTCGGACGCATCATGGAAACCCTTGGCGGGGCGGCGGCACTCGGTGGAAGGCCGGCGACGCCGGCCGGACTGTTGTCCTGCGTCCGGGCGGGGCTTCCGTACCGCTCGCTCGCCGCCTTGTCGGCCGCGTACGGCATGGATCCCAAGGAGATGACCGCCATCGTCAGGCTTCCGCTCCGGACGCTGGCCCGGCGTAAGGCGGCGAACCATTTCAAGGCCGATGAATCAGACCGCCTGGTGCGGGTGGCGCGGGTCGCTGTGCTCGCCGAGGAGATGCTAGGAAGCAGGGAAAAAGCCTCTCGCTGGTTGCGCTCGCCGGTTCGGGCGCTGAACAACGAGATGCCCTTGCGGCGGTTGGACACCGATCTCGGCGCGCGCGAGGTAGAAGATCTCCTGCTCAGGACGGCTCACGGCGTCTACAGCTAATGGAGGTCTGGCGCCTGTGCCGGGCCCCCTATGCCCGCTTTGACGGTGAGGGCGCACGGGAGTCTGGCGGACGCTGGAACAAGCGCGGCACGCGGATGGTTTACACGTCGGCGACGCTCTCCCTGGCCGTTCTTGAGTATCTCGTCAACCACCCTGATTTCATTACTGTGCCGTCCGATCTGATCGCGGTCCCGGCGACGTTGCCGGTTGGAACGAGAATCGAATCGGTCAAGCCGGAGGCTCTGCTTTCCCGCTGGCGGGAGTATCCCGCGCCGGACAGTCTCGCGGAGCTGGGAACGGCTTGGGCGCTCCGGCGAAGCAGTCCCGTCCTTGCGGTTCCCTCCGCCGTCGTTCCCCGGGAACGAAATTTCCTCATCAATCCTGAACACCCGGACTTCCGCAAGATCAAGGTTGGGAAGACGCAGCCTTTCGCCTTCGACTCGCGGCTGCGGAGGGCTCGCCCAGCCTCGGCCCTTCGCGATGCTCAGCCCTTCGGCAGGCTCAGGGCCAGGCCCTGAGCGAGTCCGCGAGTCGAAGGGGGCTGCGCGCCGCCGAAGCCCTCAGCGTTTTTCTCAATGCGCACAGCGGTGCCC
>CAYHEI010000134.1:0-314 GCA_964355385.1 uncultured bacterium
CGTCGCGCGCACGCGGTTCAAGCCCGATCTCGTCGTGCGTGCGCTCCCCTCGCTCCTGAAGGTTCTTCCCCCTCTCCCGTGATGCGCCGTCCTCCCCCCGATCCCTGGATCGCGGCCGGGCTCTCCATGCTCGCGCCGGGACTCGGCCATCTCTACGCGGGCCGGCGCGCGCGCGCCACGGTCTGGTTCGTCGGCGCCATCGGCTCGACGCTGGGGTTCCTCTGGTGGGTCTTCAGCGAGACGCGGACGAATCCGCTCGAGGGCGGCGCGTGGATCGCAGCGATGGCGGTCTTCGAGGCCGGGAGCTGGTGGGC
>CAYHEI010000134.1:324-7649 GCA_964355385.1 uncultured bacterium
CTGGTGGGACGCGGTACGGGTGGCGCGCGTGTCGTCCGGCCGGGACCCCGATCCGCGTCTCGCGTTCATGCTCTCCACGATATTGCCGGGCTTCGGCCAGTGGGCCGCGGGCCGGTTGTGGCGCGGGGTGGCCTGGCTGACCATGGCCAGCGCCCTGCTCGCGGCCGTGGTCTGGAAGGTGCTTTCCGCGGGGGACGAGCCGGGCGCACTGCGGCGCGCGGGGCCCGCGTTGGTTGTGCTGCTCCTCGGCCTGCTCGCCGTGCTGATCCTGTGCTGGGCCGATGCGCGCCGACTCGCCCGCCGGAGCCGCTCCCCCGCCGGGGAGAGTCCCGAGGCGGCGCTGATGTTCTCGGTGCTCTTTCCTGGTCTGGGCCAGCTCTACGTGTATGCCCGCCGGTGGTGGCTGTGGATCGTGCTGCCCCCGCTCTGCCTGGCCCCCGCGGCATTTCTGATGGCGGTGGACACCATCGAGCCGGGGATGATCGAGGGCTGGCCGGGCTGGCTCACGCGCTGGCCCTGGTGGGTCGCCTCCCTGGCCGGGACGGCCCTCTCCGTGGCCGCCGCCGTCCAGGCCTATGTGGGCGCGGCTCGCCGGGCCGGGCGCCCCGTCCGCCTTCCCGCGCTCTCGCGGCCGCTTTGGGGGCTCGTGCTGGCCGCCTGGCTCGTGGGCGAGCTGCCCTGGCAGGGCTGGCTCAAGGAGCGCGTCCGGTCGTTCAAGATCCCCTCCTCGTCCATGGAGCCCACGCTCCTCATCGGCGACCGGTTGTGGGCCAAGAAACTCCCCCGGTACGCGCGGGGCGAGATCGTCGTGTTCGAGCCGCCCGGCGAGGTGGACGTGGAGTACATCAAGCGCGTCGTCGGCCTGCCCGGCGAGACGGTGCGCGTCCACCGCAAGCTCGTGTCCATCGACGGCAAGCGGCTGATGGAGCCGTACGCCGTCCATCGCGACGAGATCATCGGCTATCCCATCGATGAGTTCGGCCCCGTGAAGATCCCGCCCGACTGCCTCTTCCTCATGGGCGACAACCGCGATAACAGCAAGGACTCCCGCTACTTCGGCGTCGTCCCCGTGGCGCGCATCTACGGCCGCGCGTTCAAGTTGTTCTGGCCGCTCGCCCGCGCCGGCCTCCTCGCCCGCCCCGCGCCACCCCGCTGATGTTCTGAAGCGGTCAGTCCAGGCGGGAGCCGGACTCCGCGTCGAAGAGGTGGAGGCGGTCGGGAGGAAGCAACAGGGCGAGGTCGGTGCCGGGGGCAACGGGGTCGCCCAGGGATTCGCGCGGGACGCGGGCGCGAATGAGATGGTGGTGCACGGCGAGGTCCAGGACGCACTCCTTGCCCGCGAACTCGACGACGACCACGCGGGCGCGGAGGCCCCGCGCCGCGTCGCGGCCCACCAGCAGGTCCTCGGGCCGGACGCCGAGGATCACCCGGCGACCTCGCCCCTGGCGCGCGCCGGCCAGACCGGTCACGGCCACCTCAAGCGGCCCGCTGCGGAAGGTCGGCGCGAGCGCCGCCTCGTCGATCGCGCCCTCGAGCAGGTTCATCGGCGGGCTGCCGACGAATCCGGCCACGAACACCGTCGCGGGACGGTCGTAGAGTTCCTGGGGCGAGCCGGTCTGCTCGATTTGCCCGCCGTTCATGACGACGATGAGGTCCGCGAGGGCGAGCGCCTCGGTCTGGTCGTGGGTGACGTGGATGAACGTCGCCTTCAGCTCGTCGTGGAGCTGGCGCAGGTAGGTGCGCATCCCCACCTTGAGCTTGGCGTCCAGGTTGCCCAGCGGTTCGTCCAGCAGGAAGGCGCGCGGGGTGCGAACCAACGCGCGGCCGATCGCGACGCGCTGCTGTTGGCCGCCCGACAGCTCGCGGGGATAACGGTCGAGCAGCTCGGTCATCCCGAGCCGGTCCGCCACCTTGGCGACCGCCGGAGGAATCTCCGCCTCGGGGGTCTTCGCCGCGCGCAGCGGGAAGGCGAAGTTCTCGCGCACGGTCAGGTGGGGATACAAGGCGAAGTTCTGGAAGATCATCGCGAGCCCGCGGTCGCCGGGATAGACCGCGTTGACGCGCTGGCCGTCCACGAGGACCTCCCCCGCCGCCACCGGGACGAATCCGGCGAGGGCGCGCAGCAGCGACGTCTTGCCGCAGCCGGAGGGTCCCAGCAGGCAGCAGTACCGGCCGTCCGCGATGGCCAGCGAGACCTTGTGCACCGCGTCCAGACGGCCGAACCGCACGGTCACGCCCTGGAACTCGATTCGCGCCATGCTACGGCTGCAGCGAGGCCCGGCGAGCGGTCAACAATCCCGTCCGCTGCCGTGCGTGCTCCTGCACGCTACCGTGCTCCCGTCGTCATGCCGCGGATGAGATGCGGCTGGACGTACCAGGTGAAGACGAGCAGGGGAAGGATGAAGAGGGAGGCGGCGGCGGCGAACTGGCCCCATTCCAGGCCGAAGAACTTCTGGAAGTTGGCCAGACCGACAGGCGCGGTCACGGCGCGGTCGGCGGTCAGGACCAGCGCGAACAGGAACTCGTTGAGCGAGGTGACGAGGCAGAGCACCGCGGTGGCCGCCAGCCCCGGCCCCGCGAGCGGCAGGCTCACTTTCATGAAGACCGGCCAAGGCCGTAGTCCCTCCAGCCGGGCGGATTCCTCCAGCTCCGCGGGAATCTCCGCGAAGAAGCCCTTGAGGAGCCAGATGGCCAGCGCGGTGTTGGCGACGGTGTGCAGCACGATGACGGCCGGCAGGGAGTCGTAGAGGCCGAGGCGCGAGAACGCCAGGAAGAACGGCACCGCCAGCGCGACGGGTGGGAGCATCCGGAGCGAGAGGACCCAGAAGAAGAGCGAGTCCGCGCCCTTGAACGCCGCCTGGCGGGCGAAACCGTGCGCGCAGGGAGCGGCCAGGACGAGCGCGATGCCGGTCGAGGCGACGGCGGCGATGACGCTGTTGAGCAGATGGCGCGGGAAGGGCGTGTCGGCCAGCACCCGGCCGTAGTTCTCAAGTGTCGGCATGAACAGGAAGGCGGGGGTCGGCGCGAAGACGTCCAGCCGTGACTTGAACGCGGTCAGGAACATCCAGAGCAGGGGGAAGGCGAACAGCGCCGTCGCCAGCAGCATGAGGAGCCAGCGGAGGGCCCTCATGCGGTCCTTCGCGCTGGCGCCGACATGCGGCGCACCGCGACGGTCGCCAGCGCGTTCACGATGAGCAGCAGCAAGATCGCCAGCGCCGACGCCCGTCCGATGTCGAAGTAGGAGAAGCCCAGCCGGTACGCCAGCACGCTCAGCGTGATCGTGGCGTCGCCGGGGCCCCCGCCGGTGAGGATGTAGACGAGGTCGAAGATCTTCATCGTGTCGATCCCCCGGAAGAGCCCGGCCAGCAGGAGCGCGGGCTTGAGATGCGGGAGCAGGAGCAGCCGGACGCGCATCCAGGAGGAGGCGCGCTCGAGGACGGCGGCCTCCTCCTGTTCCGCCGGCAGGCTTTGGAGCCCCGCGAGGCAGAGCAGGAAGACGAAGGGGGTCCACTGCCAGGCGTCCACGACGAGGATCGAGACGAAGGCGAGCCCGGGCGAGGTCAGGAAGCTGGGGCGGCCCGCGCCGGCCTGCGCGCACAGCCACGTCACGACCCCGAACACCTGGTCGAGCATGTACTTCCAAAAGAGGCCGACGAGCAGCGGCGACAGCATCATGGGGATGAGGATCACGAATCGCATCGCGGCCGCGCCCGGGAGCGGCGCGCTCCCCCGGGGAGGCCGGAAGAGGAGGGCCAGGCCCGCGCCGCACGCCAGCTCGAGCGCGACGGCGCATCCGGTGAGCGCGAGCGTATTGCGCAGCGCGAGCCAGAAGTACGGGTCGGCCAGCAGGCGGCCGTAGTGCGCGAGGCCCACGAACTTCAGCGGCGCGCCGAGTTGCACTTGCAGCACCGAGGCGCCCAGCACGAAGACGAAGGGGCCGAGCGTCATGACGGCGAGGAAGCCGAGCGCGGGCGCGAAGAGCGAGAAGCGAAAGAGTTTCACCGAGGATCAGACGCCCCGGGCCAAAGCCCGGGCGTCACTTCGCCTTGTACGGGCTCGCGTCGAGGACCTTCTGGACGTCGGCCGCGGCGTCGTCCAGGGCCTGCTGGGCGGGCTTGGCGCCGATGAAGGCGAGGTTCAGCTCGCGCTGGACGATCGAGAGCAGCTCGGAGTAGTCGGGGTTGTTCCAGAAGTCGTGCGCGTACGTGAGCGAGTCCAGCACGGCCTTGTTCCGCGGGTTGCGGGAGGCGGTGTAGGCCGCGAGGTCCTTGCGCGCGGAGAAGAACGCGCTCGCGGGATCGTCCAGCAGCGCCTTCTGGGTGTCCGGCGCGAGCAGCCACTTCAGATAGGTCCAGGCGTCCTTCTTGCGCAGCGAGAACGCCGTGATGGCGGTCCCTTGGCAGCCGAACATCGACGCCCGGCGGATCTTGCCGGTGCGCGGATCGCGCACGCCGGGAACCGGAGCGTAGGCCATCTTGCCCGCCACCTTCGAGGTCTTGGGATCCTCGAGGAAGGCGCCGAAGGTCGCCCAGAATTGCCCCAGCGCGACCTTGTCCTGCGCGATGGCGTTGAAGACCTCCTCGTTGCCCCAGTTGGCGGACTCGGAGGAGACGATCTTGTGCTTGAGGTTCCAGCCGGCGTAGAACTCGAGGACCTTGGCGTTGCCGGGGGCGTTGAGGATCCCCTGCGCCTTCCACGTCTTCGCGTCCCACAGCTCGCCGCCGTGCGCCCACATCATGGGGAAAAAGTCCTGCGTGATATAGTCGCCCTGCCGGCCCGCGTGCGTGAACGCGCCGAAGCGCTCGGGCGGGTGGTTGAGGCGCAGCGCGTCCTTCACGAATTCGTCCCAGGTCGCGGGGGGCGCCTTGATGCCGGCCTCCTTGAAGAGGTCCGCGCGGTAGAAGAGGATCGCGACGCCCGTGGACCACGGGAAGCCGTAGATCGGGGTCCCCGCGTACGGCTTGTAGTTGCCCTGGAAAATGTCGCGCTCGTTCGTCGGGTAGCGCCCCAGGATCGCGCTGACCGCGGGGATGAAGTCGTCGAACTTCAGCGGGCAGCCGGCCTCGCCCAGGAACTCCTGGGTGTCCAGCCGCTCCAGCCCCTTCGCCGCGACGAACCCTCCGAGCCACTGGCTGTCGTAGTGGACGATGTCGTAGTGGGTGGCGCGCGCGTTGATGACCTGCTTCATCTTCTGCTCGACCACGTCGTACTGGTTCGTTTCCAGCACGACCTTGATGCCGGTCCGGGGGGTGAAGAGCGTGTCGGCCAGCTTCTGCTCCACCGTCGCCTGCGGCCAGTTGAGCGCGAGGACGTGCAGGGCGTTGTCGGCGGGCTTTCCCGCGCACCCGGTCAAGCCGGCGAGCAGCAGCGCTGCGAGGCGTCGCATGAACGTCAGTATACCAAGTGGGATAATGGCCGATCATGGCCTATTCGCCGGAGCGGCTCGCGGAGGAGTTGAAGAACGCGCACGGGGCCGATCTGCGCTCCGTCATCCTGTACGGGTCCGCCGCGGCGGGCGCCCGCCATCCCCGGTACTCCGATCACAATGTACTGGTCCTCCTGCGCGCGACCGGAGCGGCGGCGCTGGCGGTGTCCGCCCCCGCCATCCGGAAGTGGGAGAAGGCGGGAAACCCTCCCCCGCTGTTCATGACGCCGGAGTTCCTGGCGCGTTCGGCGGACGTGTTTCCGCTGGAGTGGCTCGACATGAAGGAGCAGCACCGGGTGCTCGTGGGGGAGGATGCGCTGGCCTCGCTGGCGGTCAATCCCCGCCACTTGCGAGTTGAGCTGGAGCGCGAATTGAAGGGCACGCTGCTACGGTTCCGGGGCGCGTACGCGGCCGCGGCGGGCGACACGCGGCGGGCGCGCGAGCTGCTGATCCGGTCCAGCTCGACGTTTCTGATCCTCTTCCGGGGATGCCTCCGGCACTTGGGGGTCGTGCCGTTGCCGTCGAAGGGCGCGGCGGCCCACGCGCTCGGCGAGCGGCTGGGGATCGATCTGTCGGTCTTCCGTTTCGTCGAGCGGTTGCGGGCCAAGGAGAAGCCGGCGTGGAAGGAGCCCGTCGGGCCGTGGGCGGAGCGGTTTCTTCAAGCGTTGGATGCGGTCGTGGAGCGGGTGGATGCCGAAACCTGAGGGGGTGCATTGCACATGAACCAGATCAAGAAATCCTGGATCGTACTGGGCGTCATCGGCGTGGTCGCGCTCGGCGCCGTGGCGGCCTATAACCGGATGGTCACGCTGCACGAGGCCGTTCCGGGGGCATGGGCGCAGGTGGAGAACGTGCTCCAGCGGCGCTTCGACCTGATTCCGAACCTCGTGAACACCGTGAAGGGCTACGCGAAGCACGAGAAGGAGCTGCTGACCGAGATCGCCCGGCTGCGCAGTCAGTGGGGCGCGGCGAAGACCCAGGCGGACAAGGTACAGTCCGGCGCGGCACTGGAAGGCGCCCTCGCCCGGCTGCTCGTGGTCATCGAGCAGTACCCGAACCTCAAGGCCAACGAGAGCTTTCTCCGACTTCAAGACGAGCTGGCGGGGACCGAGAATCGGATCGCGGTCGAGCGCATGAAGTACAACGAGATCGTGCAGTCGTTCAACACGCTCGTCCAGCGCTTCCCCACCAATCTGATCGCCCGCTCGTTCGGCTTCAAGCCGGAGGCGTACTTCAAGGCCGAGGTCGAGGCCGCGAAAGCTCCCAAAGTCGAGTTCTGAAGATCAACGTTCGCGCCGCCGCGGGCCTGCTGGCCGCGGCGGTCGCGTTTCCCGCCCCCGTCGTCGCGTTGCCGGCGCGGCCCGAGGGCTACGTGAGCGACTTCGCCGGCGTCCTGGGCGCCGACTCGAAGTCGGCGCTGACGCGCATCGCCGCTGACGCGGAGCGCGCGTCCTCGGCGCAGCTCGCCGTCGTGACGGTCGCCTCGCTCGAAGGGATGACCGTCGAAGTCTACGCGAACAAGTTGTTCAACGCGTGGGGCATCGGGCAGAAAGGAAAGAACAACGGCGTGATGCTCCTCATCGCTCCCGCCGAGCGCAAGGTCCGGATCGAGGTCGGCTACGGCCTCGAGGCGGTGCTGCCCGACGGGGCGTGTGGGGAGATCATCCGGCGCGATCTGGTCCCGGAGATCAAGGCGGGACGCATCGGGGCGGGCGCGGTCGCGGCGGCGCTGCGGATCGCCGCGATCGCTCGGGGCGACGAACGGGCCGAACCGTCTGGGCAGCGCGGAACAGCGACGGACTCCGACGGGGCATTCCTCCGGTTGCTGCTCTTCGGCCTCGGCGGCTGCTTCGCGGCGGGCCTGGGCGCGGGCCTCAAGGTCCCGCGCTTGATCCTGTCA
>CAYHEI010000135.1:0-2327 GCA_964355385.1 uncultured bacterium
CCTCCATCGCGTTCGAGTTGACGCCCGTCCAGCCGCCGGCCACGTAGATCTTGCCGTTCAAGACCGCGGCGCTGATCTCGTAACGCGCCGTCGGCATCGGGTTCCGGGTCGTCCAGATATCCGTCGCCGGATCGTACTCCTCGACCGTCGAGAGGATGCCGGGGTTGAAGCCGCCGATGGCGTAGAACCTGCCGTTGACCGCGGCGCCCCCGAAGAGCTGACGATTCGTGGGCATGTTCATCTTGCTCGTCCAGGTCACGGGCCTCGCCATGCTCCAGACGTACCGGGTGCCGCCGTTCGGCGGCAGCGTCGTGACGACGGGCGCCGTGAACTCCGCCGGTGCCATCGTCGTCGCTCCCGCGATCGCGCCAGACAATGTGTCCACCACCGTCAGCTCAAAGAGGGTCGCGGCGCCGGTATTGGCGACGTCGATCCGGTACGTCACGGGACCCCCGAGCACCGGCGAGGCCGGGCTCATGGTCTTCGAAACCGTGAACGCGAACGCCGGGGGCGACACGGTGAAGGACGTGCCGTTGGACGCGACCGTTTGCGACGTCGAGTCGCACGCGGAGCTCGCCACGACGTAGGCCGTGTTGCCGACGAGCGTGGCCTGACAGACAGCCGCCACCTGACCCGTGATCGTCAGCGTGCCGGTCGTGCCCGGGCGGAAGGCGATGTTCTGGCCCGTCCAGGTGTAGAGCATGCCCTCCGCGGTCGATGTCACCACCGGCGTGCCCAGCCCGCTCGTCGTCACGCTCGTCAGCAGCGTCGACACCGTGTCCGTGACGACGATGTTCTGAATCGTCGCCGTCCCGGTGTTCATGACCGTGAGGAGGTAGGTCACCGTGTCCCCGATCCCCGGGTTCGCCGGCGTCTGGGTCTTGCTCACCGTAAACGCCACCGCGGGCGCCTGGATCGTGAATCCGGTCGCGTTGGTGACGAGTTCCTGCGCGGCACAGGCGCTCACCCCGCTCACCCAGGCGGTGTTGGATACGTCCGTTGCCCCGCACACCGCTCCCGCCTGGCCGGTGATCGTGAAGGTCAGCGTCATGCCGGGCAGCACGCCCAGCACGCCTTCGTCCAAATCCTTGAGCAGCGTCGAACCATCGTCGCCGTCCCCAGCGTACATCCGCCCCGACACGACGGCGCCCGCAAGACCGCCGCGCCCGACGTTCAATCCCGGGACGCCGGTCCAAGCATCCGACGCCTGGTCGTACACCTCGACTTTCGTCAGGCCGGGCCCCGTGTTCCAGCCGCCGGCGGCGTAGATCTTCCCGCCGAGGGAAAGCGCGACGAGCCCGGATCGCGGTCCGCCCAGCGCCGCCCGCGGGGTCCAGCTGTTGGCCACGGGATCGAACTCATCCACCGATGAGAGCGCCGCGCCATCGTAGCCGCCGATCGCATACACCTTCCCATTGAGCGCGGCAGCGCCGAATTCTCCGCGCGGGCTCGGGAGGCCCGCCTTGCCGACCCAGGAGTCCCCGACGGGATCGTACTCCGCGACGCCCGCGTCGCCCAGCACCTCAATCTTCGAGCCGACGACGACCGCGCGAATCGTTCCGGCCGGGAACGGCATCGGCGTCCGCGCCACCCACGTGTCGGTGCCCGGGTCATAGCGGTAGACCTCGCGCTGCGTTCCGGCGCTGCCCCCGAACGTGTAGATGAATCCACCGAACGTCGCGGCGGCCAAGCCATAACGCGCGGTGGGAAGCGCCGCCACGGTCGTCCAGGCGTCGGTCGCGGGATCGTACCGCTCGACGGTCGACTGCGGGACGCCCAGCGCCTGTCCGCCGATGAGATAGAAGCGCCCCCCCAGTTCGGCCGCGGCCAGGCGGTTGCGCGCCGTCGGCGCGTTGGCGCGGGCGCGCCACGTCACTGCGCTCCCGGTCCAAGCAAAGAGCGTCCCGCCGCTCGGCGGGAGCTGCACGACGCTCGGCGTGAAGCCGCCGGGCTGTTGGGTCGCCGGATTCGCCAGGACCGCCGGAACCGTGTCGGCAACCGTCAGCGTGTCCAGCGTCGCAGAACCGGTATTGGTCACCACGATCCGGTACGTCACCGGATCGCCGGGGTTGATCGGCGACGCCGACGCCGGCACCCGCTGCTTGAGCGCCGTGAAGCTCGTCACCGGCGGCGTCACCGTGAACGGCCCCGCCGTTGACGAAATCGTCACGGACGTACCCGGACACGCCGCCGACGCCACCGTGTAGACCGTGTTGCTCACGATCGTCAGGACGCAGGGATTCGACACCTGACCGACGATCGTCGTCGTGAAGGTCTGGCCGGGCGCCCAGCCGATCCCCTGCCCGCTCCAGACGTACAGCGTGCCG
>CAYHEI010000135.1:2337-7640 GCA_964355385.1 uncultured bacterium
ACTGGTAGATGTCGGGCGGCGGGCCGGGCTGCTGCGTCGTGACGTTCACGAGCACAGGCGAGAGCGTGTCGGTCGTGATGACGTTCTGGATCGTCGCGGTCCCGGTGTTCGTGGCGATCAGGCGGTACGTCACCGTGTCGCCGATGCCCGGGTTCGCGGGGATCTGCGTCTTGACCAGCGTGAACGCAACCGCGCAGGACATCTCGGAAGCGATCGCGACGCGCGGCGACGGCAGACTGTCATTATTGAACGCCCCGTCGTCCACCGCCCGGACGGCGTAGTAATAGACCTGGAAGGGAACGACGGAGCTGTCGGCGTAGGCGGTCCCGGCCGCGCCGACACTGGTGAAGATCGCGTCGGCAACGCACGTCGCGCACGTCGCCCGGAACACCCGGTAACCCGACACCGCGAAGAAGCCCCCGCCCGCGGGCGCCCATGCGAGGTTGATCGTCCCGCCTGCGGCGGAGGCCGTCAGCCCGGCTGGCGCGGCGGGAGCGGCGACGAAGGCGTACAGCCGGTGGCCCCGCCCCCCGGCGTACACCACCGTCCGGCCGTTCGCGTCCTTCCACAGAACCGGGGAGGACGTGCCGAACCCGGCGCCCTCGGCCGTCGCGTAGGAGGAATTCCGGACGCCGGAGGGAAGCAGCTCGCCCATCAGGCCGGTCTCCGTCCCCGCGTAGTACCGGCCGTTGAGCCCGGACACGACGCCCGACCGGGACGGTCCGAAGAACGGCGACGGATCGAGCGGCGTCACCGGCGGGGACACCAGGTTCACGCCCCACGCCAGGCCGTTCACGTCCACCGCCCCCAGCACCCCCATCGTCTGGTTGAGCACCGGCGGTCCCACCAGGCCGCCCGTGGTGTACGACCACAGCAGCGCCGGCAGCCCGCCGGCGACGTTCCAGCCTTCGAGGCGCCCCTCGGACAAGGCGAGATACAGCGCGTTGCGCGGCGCGTCGAGGATCACGCCCGTGGGGGCGCTCGAGTAGTTGAGGAAGCCGGTCACCCCGCCGTCCACGATCCGCATGCCATAGAGGCGCAGGCCCGAGATCACCACGATCTCGCCCCGCTCAGGGCGGACGATGATCGCCCCGCGCAACGGTCCCGTCAGGGTCGCCGTCCATTGCAGATCGCCCGCGCGGTTGAAGGCCCTGACGATCCCGTTGTCGTCCCCGGCGACGACCCAACCGTTCGGCAGGACAACCGGGGATGCCCTGACCGCCGCGGTCATGGACGCGATCCACGGCATCCCGCCGTTCACGTCGAACGCCAGCAGGGCGCCGCCGAGGACGGTGGATCGCGTCCCGACGTAGATCCGGTCCACCGTCCCCGCGCCGTCCGTGTAGGCGACCGCCGGCGAGGCCTCCGAGCCGAAGCCCATCCCCGACAGGTTGGCCGACCACACCTCCGTGCCGTCCTGCCCGACGGCATGCAGCCGACCGTCCTCGGACGTGACGTAGACGGTTCCGTTCACGTCCACCGCGGGCGCGCAGTGCACGGTCCCGCTCACGTCCAGTGCCCAGCGCAATCCCAGCGAGGTGGAGAGCCCGTCCGCGACGAGCGAGTGCCCAGTAGCGTAGGCGTCGCCGCGGAAGAATCGCGCGTAGCCGGGCGACGCCCCCTGAGCCGGAGGGACGACGGACTCGCCCGACTGCGTCGGGACGACGTAGGTGTCCACGGCGACGACCGAGTAGCGGTACGCGCCACCCCAGGTCGCGGGGGCATTCTGATCCAGGAACGACGTGGCAGGATCGAAGACGAAGCCCACCGCGGACCCCTGGCTGAGCGGCGATCCGCCGGGCTGCGTCGTCCGGTAGATCCAGTACCCGGAAATCGGATAGCCGCCCGTGAAGGAGAGGGTCCAGCTGACCAGCATCGTCTGGTCCAAGCCGGTGACAGCCGCCACGTTCTGCGGAATGCCCGGAGGCTGGATGTCGTTCGGCGTCGCCGCGGACTCGTTCGACACCCGGCCGCGACCGGTGATGCCCGACCATGCCCTGACGACGTAGTAATACGTGGTCCCGTTGGCGATGCCGTCGGTGTCCAGGAGCGAGGAGGCACTCCGGCTGGCGTCGCGCTTGTACACGCCCGGCGCCACCTCGACATCCGGCATCGGGATCGCGGCCAGTCCCGCGAACGTAGAACGGTAGATCGTGTAGGCCGCGATGTTCTCCGCCGCCGCGTTGGGCAGCGGCGTCCACTGCACCAGCACCTGACCGCTTCCCGACGTCGTGGTGATCACCGGCGCCGTCGCGTGCAGGAAGACCACGTCCCAGTTCCAGCTCTTGTGCCCGCGATTGTCGGTCGCCTCCACGCTGTAGGCGTAGTAGTTCCCGTTCGTGACCCCGAGATCCGTGAAGAGCGTGTTGGACCAGGACGGCGCGAGGACCTCGCCCCACGGCCCGTTCCCGCCCGGCGCCGACGTGCGATAGATGGAGAACGGATCGGGAGACGCGAGCGGATAGGTGCCCGGTGCGAAACCCCATTGCACGTCGATCCGGTTGTCCCCGGGGACCGCGCTCACCGGCTTCCCCACGAAGGACTTGCGGACGCTCTGGGACGCCGCGTTGTCGTATCCGCCCGTGAGGTAGATGCGCGCGCCGTAGTAGTTCGCGGCGGCGGCCGCCACGAGCGGCAACGGCAGGCCGGGCCGGTCGCGCCAGACGTCGCCGTCGAGGTCCAGTTCCCGGACCGCGGTCGTGCCCACCCCGCCGGCGAATCCGCCCATCGCGTACGGACGGTACCCGACCGTCGCGGTGCCCATGTAGGTGTAGTCCCCGCCCCCGAGCAGCGCGCGCATGAACAGCGCGTCCTTGTACGGCACGTATTCCCGCGTTCCGAAGGGCGACGCGGGTCCGGTGCCGCCGAAACCGACGACGCTGACTCCGGACACGGCGGCGCCCATCCCCGAACTTTGACCGCCGAAGGCCCGCGCGGCCCAGCCGAAGCCCGGCTGCGCGTGGTCCAACCGGTCCATCTTCACGCCGGCGTCCTCGCCGCCGAACGCGACCAGATGGCCGGTCAGCGGATCGGCCGTCAGCGCGACATCCCGCCGGGCGGGGAACGTCGTGTTGCACGGATCGCCCGGCCAGGCGCACGCATCCACCCAGGCGCTCGTCCCGAAGTCGAAGCGCTGCAGCCGGTTCAGCGCGCTGACGCCGTCGAAGCCGCCCACGGCGAAGATGTTGTTCGAACTGACCGCGGTGCCGAAGAACCTCCGCGTCTGCCAGCCGGTCGGCGTGAACGCGCTCCACGACGGCCACGGCGCGAAGGGATCGATGGACTCCATGTCGTCCACGTTGAGGCCGGTGAAGGAGCTTTCCCCGCCGAAGACGTACAGCAAGATGTCCCCCAACCCGATCCGCATGCCCGCGCCGTGTCCGTGCCGCGGGCTCACGAGGTCGGGCAAGGGGATCCAGGCGGCAACGTACGCCGCAGGCGGCTCGAACGGCGTCTCGGAGACCGTTGCCGATTGGGCGCTCACGTTGCTCATCTCGTCGAAGGCGGCTACCCGGTAGAAATACTCGATCCCGTTCTTGAGCGGCGTGTCGGGGAAAGCCGTGGACGAGACACCCGGCAAGGCAAAGACGTTCACGAACGGCCCGGTCGCCCGCGTGCTCCGATAGATGATGTACCCGGTCGTGCCGTAGTCCCCGCCCGAGGAGGGCGCGACCCAGGACAGCACGAGGTAGCGCGAACCACCCGCGTAAATAGAAAGTCCGGTGGGGGCGGTGAAGGCTGAGTTCATGATCGTCGTGGCGTTCGCCACCGTGTTGGAATACCCGAACCCGCCCGCATCCGTACCCGAGGCGGTGGCGGTGAACCCGACCATGCCGGCGGCATCCGCGTTCCAGGTCCAGACGAACTCGACCGTCTCGGCCACGCCGAGCGTGCCGGTGAAACCCGCCGGGATGGTGGCCGGTCCGCTCGCGAACGAGGTCAGCCCAAAGCCCAGCGACTGCCACGCGCCGGCGGTGACCCCCGTGACGGGAGACGCGCCGGCGTTGGTCACGACGACTCGCACCTCGTACGGCGCGCCCTTCACCGGGATCGCCGGGCTGAAGTAGAGCGTCGTCGCCAGCAACGAGCAGCTATGCTGCAGCAGGAAGGACGTGGGCGCCGGCTGGGAGACGAGCGGCGCGCACCCGGCGGACGCCGCCACCAGCACGGTGTTGCTCACGTTGATCGTCCCGCACGCCAGCCCCACCGTCCCCGTGATGGTGATGGTGAACATCGCCCCCGGCGCCATCGCCCCGCCCGGAGGAGCGACGATATTGCTCTCCTCGTTGCTCCCCATGTACGGGCCGTTTTCCCCTCCGACCGCGTACAGGCGGCCGCCCGCGAGCGCCGCACCCAGAAGCTGCCGCGCGTCGTTCAGCGCAGGCTCTCCGGCCCATGTGTTCGAGACGGGATCATAGGACTCGACGACGGGCGAGGGGCCGAGGAAGTTGCCCCCGATCGCGTAGACCCGTCCGCCCGCCGCCACCACCGCCAGGTAGGTGCGCCCGGTCGGCATCAATGCACGCGGCGTCCAGGAATCGAGCACGGGGTCGTATTCCCAGTTTTCCTGCGTGCCGGCACCGAACCCGCCGATGGCATACAGCTTGCCGTTCATGGCCGCCATCCCGAGGCTGTCCCGGCCCACCGGCAGGTCCGCCCGCGACGTCCAACTGTTCGCCACGGGATCGTAGACTTCGACCCGCAGGTTCGCGCCGCCGGGACCGACGCCGCCGACGGCGTAGATCAATCCGTTCAGTTCGGCGACGCCGAAGTTGTAACGAGGCGACGGCATCACCGCCCGCGGCGTCCAGACGTCCGCGACCGGATCGTATTCGCTGACCGCGTTCGTCTCCGCCGGCAGGCCGTCGTACCCTCCGATCGAATAGATCTTGCCGTTGACCGCCACCACGCCCGGTCCGGCCCGGCCGACGGGCAACGGCATGCGACCGGTCCACGTGCCCAGCACCGGGTCGAAGCGCTCCACGGTGTCGAGGAACGAGCCGTTGTAACCCCCGACGGCGTACACGTACCCGCCCACAGAAGCCGCGCCGACGTAGGACCGGGGCGCCATGAGCGCCCGTGGCGACCAGCCGGTCAGGGGGAACCCCGATCCTCCTCCCAGATTCCACTCGTACCGTGTCCCCGACCCCGGCACGTCCACGACCACAGGATTCCCAAGCGCGAGCGGCGCCTGCGTCGTCACGGCCGTGACCGGATACGGAACCGTGTCCATCACCGTCAGGGAGGTGATCGTCGCCGTCCCCGTGTTCTCCACGTGGATCGCGTACGTCACCGCCTCACCC
>CAYHEI010000136.1:0-7638 GCA_964355385.1 uncultured bacterium
TACGGGGGGACGCAGGGAGAGACGGCGCTGATCTGGCATCTGGTGCACGAGGCGGGAGACCTGCCGCGGCTGGCGGCGAAGTTCCGGCAGCTGGGCGCGCCGCTGCTCGTCTACAACTACGTCAGCGCCGACTGGCTGGCCAATCGTTACCCCGCCTACCGGTGGGACGAGCGCATGCTGAAGCTGTATCGCGCGTACGCGCGAGGACACTTCGAGCAGCAATGGACGACGGACGGCAACGATTTCTCGAACGGCGGGTTCAGTCTGTCGCGCGTCCGCTGGCGGGCGCTGGCCCCCGCGCCGGCGACGGTCTGGTTCCTGCCGGGTACCGAGCAGCTCTACGCCGACTTCATCCTGAACGAGAACCTGCGCCGGCTGCCGGAGCTGCTCGCGGCCGCGCAGGAGGCGTTTCGCCTTCTGCCGGACGTGGGCCACGCCTGGAACGAGATGGGGCACGCGTACGCGCTGCTCGGGGATTCGGCGAAGTCCTACCATTACCTCGAGAAATTCGCGGCGGAAGGGATGGTGGATCTCCTGAACATCCCCGAATTGGGGGCGGCGGCCCTGCGCACCCAGAGCCTCGAGCAGGCTGAGGCGTTGCTGCAGCGGGCGGTCCCGCGTTACCCGGACCAGCTCGGGACGATCCGGGTCAATCTGGCCCAAGTGCGGAGCCAGCGCGCCTATTACTGCCTGACGCGGGGCAGGGTGAAGGAGGCGGTGGAGTGGCTCAACGAGGAGGACAAGCTGCTCGCGCTCGTGCCCGAAGAATCGCCGAACAAGGCGCTCAATCAGTCGCGTCGGCTGACCGTGGCCACGTCGTGGGCGATGAAGGGCGAGATCAGCCGGGCGACGGGGGATGCGCGGCAGGCGGTCCTGTGTTTCCGCGAGGCGGTGCGGCTCGCGCCCGACGGGGCGATGGCGGCGACGTGGATGCGGCTCATCGACCAGCTGGCGCCCAAGACCTTCTCGCTCGGCGCCGGGCGCTGACCACCCGAGGTCGATACGCCCGCGGGCGTCCCGCGCGCGCGCGCGACCTCGGTGGGGCGGCGCGGTTCATCGACCACGTGGCTTTCTGTCTCCTGATGCCGCACCGGGGGCTGCCCTTGCCGACGCTCTGGGAGGCGATTCGGGGCAAGCCCGGCGGGCATCCCTTCCGGCCGTGGACCCCGGACTCGGACCGGCTCTGGGAATGGAAGGACGAGCTGCCCGCGCGGCGCCGGGCGTTCTACGGGAGTGTCTGGGCCGGCCATCCGGGCTTCGTGTCGCTGGAGCAGCTCCCCTGCCTGCTGCGCCTGTGGAGCGCGCCGCTGGGGCCGGAGGGCTTCCGGGCGGCTTATCGCGAGGGGCGGCTGAGCTTCGACGCGAACCGGCTGGCCGAGGCGCTGCTCGCCGGGGGCCCGCTCAACACCTACCGGCTGCGGGTGAAGACGGGGGTCGGCCCCGCGACGTTCAAGCGCGCGCTCGGGGAGCTCCAGCGGCTGCTCATCATCGCCAAGTGCGGGACTGACGCGCGCGACACGACCTGGCCCGCCGAAGTCGTGGACCTCTCGGCGCGGGTGTTTCCCAAGGCGCACGCGGAGGCCCGCACGCTGTCCGCGATGGTCGCGCGGGAGTCCGCGCTCACGGCGATGCGCACGTCCGCCCCGGCGCTTTCGTCAAGACAGATCGCCCGCCTGCTTCGCACGGGTCATCTATCAGGTAACACCCAACCACCTTTCAACTAGCGGATCATCCGAAACTACTCGTACCGCAGCGCCTCGGCGGGATGCAGGGCGGCGGCGCGGCGGGCGGGCCAGTAGCCGAAGCCGATGCCCACCGCCGCCGAGAAGCCGAACGACATGGCGACCGAGAAGGCCGTCACGCTCACGCTCCATTTCATGGCGAGCGACAGCACGAGCGCGATGCCCGCGCCGAGCAGGACGCCCAGGCTGCCGCCGGTGAGGCTGATGGCGGTGGCCTCGACCAGGAACTGCTGGAGGATGTCGAGGCGCCGCGCGCCCACGGCCTTGCGCAGCCCGATCTCGCGCGTGCGCTCGGTGACCGAGACGAGCATGATGTTCATGATCCCGATGCCGCCCACGAGCAGGCTGATGCCGGCGATGATTCCCAGGAGCCAGGTCATGGTCTGGGTCATCTCGGACAAGGCCTGGCGGAACGCCACCTCGTTGCGGATGTCGAAAGCATCCTCCTTCCCGCCCTTGAGGTGGTAGCGCCGCGCGAGGAAGGCCTTGACGGCCGCGATGACGTCGTCCATGTTGGCGTCGGGCTTGACCTCCACGTCGATGCCGCTGACATAGCGGTCGCCGGTGACCCGGTACATGCCCGTGGCGAGCGGCAGAATGATGACGTCGTCCGGATCGTTCCAGGCGTTGGCGCCCTTCTCGGGCAGGATGCCGATCACGGTGAACGGTACGCGATTGACGCGGACCGTGCGCCCGATGGGGTTACCGTCCTCACCGAAAAGCTCCCGCATGACGGTCTGGCCCAGGAGCAGGACGCGGGCGCGTTCCTGGTTTTCCCGCGCCGTGAAGAACCGCCCTGCCGCGGGGCGGTAGTTCCGGATGTCCGCGTACTCCGGCGTGCATCCGATGAGCTGCGCCGTATGGTCCTTGCCCGCGGCGGTCGTGCCCACCCGCCCCCAGATCATCGGGGTGGCACGCCGGATCGCCTCGTGCGCGCGGGGAATGGCGGCGGCGTCTTCCACCGTGAGCCGGGTGATCGCCGCGCGGCCGCGGCCGTCCGAGCGCCACCAGTTGGGACGCACCGAGAGCAGGTTCGTGCCGAACCGGGAGAGGCTCTGCTGCATGTTGCGCCGGGCGCCGGTGCCGAGGGCGAGCATCGCGATCACCGCGGCGACGCCGATGGTGATCCCGAGCGTGGAGAGGGAGGCGCGCACCTTGTTCGCGGCCAGCGAGCGAGCGGCCTCGCGCAGATGCACGGGGAGGCTGGCGAGCGCGGGTGGAAGCCGAAGCCGTCCGGTCCGGAGCATGCCGGTTTGGCTGGGGCGGACGGTCGGCGTCGTGGCGACGAGGAAACGGGCGGAGGCCGCGGCTCCACCGGCGCCGCGCGCGGCCTGGCGGGCGTCCGAGATGATCCGGCCGTCCCGCATGCGGATCACCCGTCGCGCGTACCGGGCGACGTCGTCCTCGTGCGTCACGAGCACGACGGTGAGCCCCGTGCGGTTCAAGCGGGTGAGGAGGCCCATGATTTCCCGCTGCGTGGCCGAGTCGAGATTGCCGGTCGGCTCGTCGGCGAGGATCAGCCGGGGGCGATTCATGAGGGCGCGGGCGATGGCCACCCGCTGCTGCTGCCCGCCGGAGAGTTCCCCGGGCCGGTGCCGCAAGCGGTGGGAGAGTTCCAGCGTGCGCGCGAGGGGAGCGAGTCCGGCGGCGTGGCCGCCGTGTCCGTAGATGAGGGGCAGCACGATGTTCTCGCCCGCGGTCAGCCGCGGTAGGAGGTTGAACTGCTGGAAGACGAACCCGATGGTCCGGGCGCGCAGCGCGGCCCGGGCGTCCTCGTCCAGGCGGGAAGTGTCTTCACCGGCGACGCGGTAGGTGCCGTGGTCGTGGGCGTCCAGCAGGCCCAGGACGTGCATCAGCGTGGACTTGCCGGAGCCCGAATGGCCCATGATCGCCACGAACTCCCCCTCGGCGATGGTCAGGGAGACCCCCCGCAGGGCGCGCACGGGGGTCGCGCCGAGCCAGTAGGTCTTCTCGACGCGGGACAACTCGAGCAGCGGCTTCAGCGCCGGCCTCCTCCCGCGCCGCCGCCGCGGCGCTGGTTGCGCCACGCCTTGGGGGTGAAGGGGCTGCCGGTCTCGGAGAGAACGCTGGGGCCGACGGCGCGGGTGGAGACCAACAGCACCTCCCCTTCCTTCAGCCCCTTCGTGACTTCCACGTCGGCGCCGTCCGAGGCGCCGATCGTCACCGGGATGCTCACCGGCTTGCCACCCGGTCCCTTGCGGGTGACCGTCAGCTCGCCGTTCACCTCCGCGAGCGCCTCGGCCGGGATGAGGATGGCGCGGAGGCGCTCCGCCGTGACGACCGACACGGTCGCGGTCATGCCGGAGCGCAGCACCCCCGAGGACTTCAAGAGCTCGACTTCGAGGTCGTAGACGGTGACATTGTTGACGTTGCGCGCCTCGTAGGCCAGATGGTCCACGCGGCCCGGCAGGCGGATGTCCGGGTAGGCGTCGAGGCTGACTTCCGCCCGCTGGCCGACCTTCACCTTGCCCATGTCGGTTTCGTCCACCTGCGCCCGCACGATCAGGCGGTCGGCCATGACCAGCGGAGGGTCGCCGCCGCCGATGTTCTGTCCCGGCTCGGCGCGCCGGGCGATGATGAAGCCGCCCAGCGGCGCCACGAGCGGCGTTGGTTTGTAGGCGTCCTCCCAGCGGGCGGCCTCCTCGGGACTCTTGGCGCGCGCGGCGTCGAGCAGCGAGGCGCGGTCGTTGGACGACATCCAGAGCAGCACTTGCCCCTTGCGGATCGTGTCGCCCTCACGGACCAGGATCTGCTCGATCCGCCCGCTGAGGGGCGGCCGCAACTCGATGCGGTTCTGCGGGCTGACCTCGCCGGCCGCGCTGATGGCCACCTTCAAGTCGCCGCGCGCGACGACGTGCTCGCGGTACGCCGGTCCCGCGGGCCCGCGGCGCGACAACTTCCAGGCGCCGCCGGCGGCGACCACGAGGAGCGCAAGCGCCGCAAGCCAGCGGCCCCGCGCGGAGCGGGGAAGCCGCGGGTGGAACGCCGGGACCAGCGGGTGGCGCGCGCTCACGGTTCGAACCCGTCCCCGCGGGTCCGGCTCCAGCCCGCCTCCGCGACGAGCGCGTCGCGCCGCGCCGCGATGTAGCCGCGCTCGGAGTCGACGAGCTCGTTCTCGCCGAGGTCCCACTGCACGAAGCCGAGCAGGCCGTTGGCGTACTGGGCGCGGTTGATCTCGCCCCGGACCCGCGTCGCTTCCAGGTACTTCTCCCGCACGGTGAGGGATTCCACGGCGTCCATGAAGCCGAAGAGGGCCTCCTGCAGGTCCACACGGGCATTGCGGCGCGCGGCCTCCAGCGCCAGCACGGCGTCGCGCCGGTTCGCCCTGGCCGCCGCGAGGCCGTACCAATCCCGCCCGCCCACGAACAGGTTCCAGGAGAGCGTGAGATCCGCCGACCAACTTCGGGTCGCGTCGGGCGGAAGATCGGGCCCGCTGCGCTTCACGTCGGCGTTCGCGTTCAGGTCCGGCCAGAATGGCGCGGCGGCTTCCCAGGCCGCCGCCGCCACGGCGTCGGCGGACGCGGCGGCTTCGCGCGTCGCCGGAACGCCTTCCGCCAGTGCGCGGAGATCCTCCCCGGCAGGAGGGGCCGCGACCGTCCATTCGCCCGCGACCTCGAGCGCGCCGAACTCGTCGCGGCCCAGCTCCCGGGCGAGCCGCTGGCGGGCCAGGGTCAGCGCGCGGCGGGCGCGCGCTTCCTCGAAGGCCGCCTGGAGCGCATCGGCGCGGGCGCGCAGCGCGTCGCCCTTGTTCTCCCGGCCGCCTTCGTACTTGAGCTGCACGAGGTCGGCGTTGGCCCGGCGGCGCGCGGCGATGCCGGCCTGGACCGTGATGTTCTCCTGTCCGAACAGGACGTTCACGAACGCGGCCCGGAGCCGGTAGCGCAGGGCGGCTTCCTCGCGGCGCAGCGCGGCTTCCTCGCGGCGGGCGCTCGCGGCGGCCTGCCGGGCGTCCGCGAGCGTGCCGAAACCGGAGAACACGGACTGGGACACGCCCAGGCGGGCGGCGTACCCGGCGTCCAGGTCGCGGAAGTAGAGGCGCTTCTCCGACGCCGAATCCGACGCCGAGAGGGAAGCGGTCGCGCGCGGGAGGAAGCCGCCGAACGCGGCGTTCCGGCGCGCCCGGGCCGCGGCCAGCCGGACGGCGGCGCGGGCGAGATCGGGATTGCGGGCCCGCGCTTCACGGACGCACGCCGGCCAGGACAGCGCCTCCGCGGCTCGGCCGGGACCGGGCCGGAGCAGGGCGAACAAGACGACGAACGAGAACGCGTGGCGGAGAAGCGGCACGATGCATCAATGATATCGCGCAGGAGCGCGCCCGGCGAGGAGGCCGGGGGTCAGTGCGCGGTGGACGACGCGGGAACGGTCGCGGCCGCGGCGGCGGGCCGCGGCGCGGATCCGGTCGCGCCCGTCGCGGTGGACGCCGCGGGAACCGCGATGGTCGCGCTGGGCGCGGCGGGGGCAGTGATCGTCGAACTGCCGGCGACGGGCGCCATGGTCGCGGTCGCATGCGGCGCCGGCGCGGGGGTCGCATCCACGATGTTCGACGAAATCGTGATCTGCTTCTGCGGGTTCTTCGGATCGTCGGAGTGGATCCAGATCGTCCGGGACTGGCTCCCGTGCCGCCCGCGCGCGTCGAACGTCACCTTGAGCTGGGTGGCCTCGTCCGGCTGGAGCTGCTGGTGGCCGAGCACGGCCGCCGTGCACCCGCACGAGGTCTGGACGCGCGCGATGTTCAGGACCTTGCCCCCGGTGTTCCGGACGGAGAACACGTGATCCACCGGCCCGCCGTTCGTGATCGTACCGAAATCGTGCTTGTCGTCGTCCACCCAGATCGTGGGATCGGGCGAGGAGGGCCGGAACCCTCCCAGGGGGCACGAGGAGGACAACCCTGCAAGGACAACCAAGGCTACGCCGAAGCGACGGGTGCGCATGCAGGGATTGTACTGCAACCCGGGGTCCTGGGCAAGGCGACCGGTCGCTTCGCCCACCCGCTGGCGAAGAGGGCGACAGGGGGCTGGCGCCCACTCCTCGGAGGCCGTGCAATAGAGCCAGGAACGAACGCAGGAAGGAGGCAGCCATGACCATCACCGACGTGCGCGTGTATCTCAAGAACGGCGACGACCATTTGAAGGCGTTCGCCAGCATCACCCTGGACGAGACCTTCGCGGTGCGCGACCTCAAGATCGTGGAGGGGGAGCGGGGGCTGTTCGTCTCCATGCCGGCCCGGCGCGACAACGCCGGGAAGTACCGGGACGTGGCGCACCCCGTCACCCGTGAGTTCTACGACGCGTTGCAGGCGCGCGTGCTCGAGGCCTACCGCCGGGCGGCGGAGGCGGCGCCCGCCTGACCCGGACGCCCTATCCTTCTGTCGTTGATGGTGGTATAGTTATCGAAGGCCGCCCTGCCGGACGGGGCGCGCACGCGACGGAGGGGGGGGCGAACGCAGGTGGGCAAGCAGTCGGACGGGCGTGCGGGCAACCGGGTTCCCTGGTTCTTCGCGACGCCCACGCGGCTCTTCGCCTGGCTCTTCGTCAGTCTGCTGGTCCCGCTGGCGATCCTGGTCGTCGTCCTGAGCGGCCAGGCCCGCCGGGTGATGCACGACCAGGCGGTGATCCAGAATTCGGCCACCGCGCGCCTGGCGGCCGCGACCGCCCGGGCCCATCTCGACGCCCTGTCCCGCTTCGCGGAAAGCTTCGCGACCCGCCGGACCCTGCTCCGCGCCGTGCGGGACGGGGATGCCGAGGGAGTCGAACGCAACCTGCGCGATCTGGTGGAACGAGGCGGTCCCATCGAACGGGTGTTCGTGACGGACCTGGCCGGCGTGGAACGCTTCGACTACCCGCACGACCCAGCCGTCATCGGAAAGAGCTTCGCA
>CAYHEI010000137.1:0-7543 GCA_964355385.1 uncultured bacterium
CGGGACCTTCCTGATGCGGGGCCGCGAGATCGAGAAGATCGCGGCGGCGGTGGACCCCGAGGAGAAGGGCGCGCTGGGCAAGCTGCGGGCCGACTTCGACCGGCTGGGCGTGGACGAGGCGCTCGCGCGCGCGGGCGCGCGGCGGGGCGACCGGGTCCAGTGCGGCGCTTTGGAGTTCGAGTATGTGCCATGACTGATCCGGCTGCGCGCCGCAAGTTCCTCGGCGGGGCGAAGCGCCTCGTCGTGAAGCTCGGGTCGAGCCTGCTCGCGCCCGCGAGCCGCGCCGAGCGCCGGGCCCGCCTGCGGGCCCTCGCGGAGCAGATCGCCGCCTTGCGCCGCGGCGGGCGGGACGTGGTGCTGGTCTCGTCGGGCGCCATCGCGTCGGGGATGCGGCTGCTCGGGGTGAAGCGCCGGCCCGCGGGTGTCGTGGCGCAGCAGGCGCTCGCGGGGATCGGGCAGCCCGAGCTGATGCGCGCGTACGCGGAGGCCTTCGCGCGCCACCGCATGCCCGTCGCGCAGGTGCTCGTCACACGGGACGATCTTCGGGATCCGCGGCGGCGCCGGAACGCCCGGCGCGCGCTCGGGGAACTGCTCCGGCTCGGCACGGTCCCCGTCGTGAACGAGAACGACACCGTCGCGGTCGAGGAAATCCGCATGGGGGACAACGACCTGCTCAGCGCCTACGTCACGCTGCTGAGTGACGCGGATGCGCTGATCCTCCTGACCGACGTCGACGGACTGTATGACGGGCACCCCCGGCGCTCGCCCTCGGCGGCGCGTCTCGGCGTCGTGCGGGCGGTGTCGCCGGCCGTGCGCAGGCTCGCGGGGCGCGCGCCGGGCAGCGAAGTGGGGAGCGGCGGCATGCGCACCAAGATCGAGGCCGCGGGGCTGGCGACCCGGGCGGGGCACGCGGTCCTGATCGCCCGCGGGAACGACCGCCGCGTGCTGCTGCGAGCGCTGGCGGGGGAGGACCTCGGAACCTTGTTCCTCCCGGCGGGCCGGAGACTGTCCCGGCGCGAACGCGGTAAGATCGTCCAGTTGCATTCACGCACAAGGAGGAACTCATCATGAGCCGACCGAAGATCACGGTGGTGGGAGCGGGGAATGTCGGAGCGACCGTCGCGCACCAGATCCTGATGCACGAGATCGGGGACGTGGCGCTCGTGGACGTGGTCGAGGGAATGCCTCAGGGCAAGGCGCTGGACCTGGCCGAGTCCACGCCGGTCGAGGCCCGCGGCGTCCTGGCCGAGGGGAGCAACGACTACGCCGTGATGAAGGGCAGCGCCGTCGTGGTGATCACCGCGGGCATCGCGCGCAAGCCCGGCATGTCCCGCGACGACCTGCTCGCGACCAACGCGGGGATCGTGAAGGCGGCGGCGGCGCAGGTGAAGGCGCTCGCGCCGGACGCGATCGTCCTCGTCGTCACGAACCCGCTCGACGTGATGGCCTATCTGGCGTGGAAGGTGACCGGCTTCCCCAAAGCGCGCGTGTTCGGCATGGCGGGCGTACTCGACTCGACGCGCTTCGCGTACTTCGTGAGCCGCGAGCTGAACGTGTCCCCCAAGGACGTGCAGGCGATGGTGCTGGGCGGCCACGGCGACACGATGGTGCCGTTGCCGCGCTACACCACGGTGTCCGGCATCCCCATCACCGATCTCTTGCCTCCCGATGCGATCGAGCGGCTCGCGAAGCGCACGCGGGACGGCGGCGCCGAGATCGTGTCGCTCCTGAAGCAGGGAAGCGCGTTCTACGCGCCCGGCAGCTCGGTCGCGGTCATGGTGAAGAGCCTGCTGCGGGACGAGAAGCGCCTGTTGCCGGGGGCCGCCATGCTGGACGGCGAATACGGGGAGCGGGACGTCTGTCTGGGGGTGCCCGTGGTGCTGGGCCAGGGCGGCGTCGAGCGGATCGTCCAGCTCAAGCTTTCGCCGGACGAGCAGGCGGCGCTGCACAAGTCGGCCGAGGCCGTGCGCGAGGGCCTGAAAGTCCTACGCGACCGCGGTTTCCTCTGAGAAGCGTCACCCCCGGCCCACCGGCCGGGGGTGATAAGATCAGTTTTCAAGTGAAACGCACGGGAATCCGCCTGGGACTCGCGCCGAAGTTTACCTTCTTTCTCACGCTCTTCATCCTGGCGGTCATGGGCTTCACCGTCGATCGCGGGCGGAGACAGCAGTCGGCCGCGCTGGATCACGAGGTCCGCGAGCGCGGCAAGGCGCTGGCCCGCGCGGTCGCGAACAACTCCAGCGAGCCGTTGGCCCTGGGGACGACCGCCTCCCTCGAGGTCGCGATCCTCGTCACGAACGTCGTGCAGCAGTCCGCGGACCCCACGGCGATCCGCAAGCTCTACTCCTCCGATTCCCTCGCGTCGCTCGTGTGGGCGGACATGTTGCGGCTCGGGAAGGAGGAGGAGGTGTCGGGCGTGCAGAACGAGGGCGTGCTCTTCGCGAAGGTGGTGGACCCCGCGGGGAACATCATCGCCGCGGCGGACGCGATGAAGCCGCCCGCGGAGTGGACCGACGAGATGATGAAGCCCTATCAGCCGGAGCCGGGGGCCGGCCTGCTCGCGCCGGGCCAGGCGGAGCAGGTCTGGGAAAGCCTCGCGCGCGGCGGCATCTACGTCATCGGCATTCCCGTGCTGACGAAGGGCGCCGACGTGCCCGGCGCGGAGAACGCCGCGGTGTCCTCGGCCGTGTCGGCCGGGCTGAAGATGTCCTCGACCGCGTTGGAGGCCGGCGCCGCGGCCGCGGCCGCCAGCGCGCAGCTCGGGACGGTGTACCTCGGCATGAGCAAGGGGATCATCCGGCGCGCGATCGCGCTCGCGGTGTCCAAGCTCCTGCTCGCGGGCGTCGTCGCGCTGGTCCTCGGCGTGCTGGCGGCATTCTTCATCGTGACGCGCATCGTGCAGCCCATCCAACTGCTGCGCACGGCGGTGCTGGCGGTCGCGGGCGGCGACTACAAGCAGCACGTGCGCATCACGCGGCACGATGAATTGGGCGACCTCGCGGGCGCGTTCAACGGGATGACCAAAGGGCTCGCGGAACGCGAGATCATCCGCAACGCCTTCGGCTCGTACGTCTCGCACGGCGTGCTGGATCAGATCCTCAAGGACCAGGGCGCGATGAAGATCGGCGGCGCGCGCCGCCTCATCACGGTGGTGGACACCGACGTGAGCGGGTTCACCGCGATGTCCGCGCGCCTCACGCCCGAGGATGTCGTCAAGGTCATCAACGTGTACCTGGACGTCCAGACCAAGGTGATCCTGGAACACGGCGGCTACATCGACCGCTTCGTGGGGGACGAGATCTACGCCATCTTCGGCGTGCCCGAGGAGAAGCCCGACGACGCCGAGCGGGCGGTCCGCTGCGCGGTGGCGCTCCGCGAGGCGGTGGCGAAGCTGATCGAGGAGCAACGGGCGCGGAACCTGCCCGATCCGCGGATCAAGATCGGGGTGGACACCGGCACCGTCGTCGCGGGCAACATGGGAGCGCAGGGCGTCAAGGTGGAGTACGCGGTCGTCGGGGAGCCCGTCGGCGCGGCGCACGAGATCATGGACGTGGCGCGGGACAAGAGCTTGCCGGGCGGGCAGATCGTCCTGAGCGCGAACACCTTCGGCCGGGTGAAGGACCTCGTGGAGGTGCGCGACATCGGAGAGGTCAGCATGCACGGGCGGAACAAGCCCTTGCGCGCGTTCGAGCTCATCGGCATGAAGGCGACTCCCGCCGCGGCGGCGGCCTGATGGCGGCCCCGGCGGCCGCGACCCAGCCCACCGCGCCGCGCCGGGGGTGGCGCGTCGGGCTGCGCTGGCGGTTCACAGGCTATCTCACGCTGCTGACGCTGGCCCTCATGACCGGCCTGGTGCTGGTCGTGCGCAGCGAGATCAGCTCGACCCTGGAGAAACAGCTCACCGCGCGCGGCCTGGCGATGGCGCGCAACCTCGCGTTCTCCGCCGTCGAGCCGATGTCGGTGGCGAGCGCGGACCGGCAGCTCAACCTGCTGCTCCTCGTCTCGGCCTACGTCCAGGCGGGCGGCGACGAGGAGGCGAAGAAGCGCCTCTTCGAGCGCAACGACGTGCTGGAGCAGGTCGTGGCCTACGCCCAGCGCCTCGGGCAGGACCTGCCGCTCGAAGGCGTGCAGAACGAGGGTGTCTTGTCGGTCACGATCGTCAATCCCGCGGGGACCGTGGATGCGTTCGCGGACGCGACGGTGGAGCAAGCGGGCTGGCTCGACAAGACGGGCCAGCCGTACGCCCCGCCGCGGAACACGGGCCTGCTGGCCCCCGGGGAGGACGCTCGGATCTGGGCGAGCCCGGACCGCAACGGGATGTTCGTCATCGCGGCGCCGGTGGTGCCGCGCGGCGGCGGCAGCGCCACTCCAGCGCCGGCGACCGAGGGCGGGGTACCCTCCGGGTCGCCCGAGGAAGTGTCCGGAGCGCGCGAGCGCGGAGGACCGCCGCCGAAGGGGCCGGAGGTCCTCGGCACGGTGTACCTGGCGATGAGCCAGGGCCTGGTCGTCCGCGCGGTGGCCCGGGCCATCGCGATCCTGCTGCTCGTCGCCGTCGCGGTCCTTGTCGTCGGCTCCCTGCTCGCCATCCTGATCGCCGCCTTCCTGACGGGGCCGATCCGTCGTTTGCAGACGGCGGTGCAGGCCATCGCCGCGGGCGACTTCGGCCAGCGGGTCGCGGGTCGCCTCCAACGGGACGAGATCGGCGACCTCACGGAGGCCTTCAACGACATGGCCCAGGGACTGGCCGAGCGCGAAACCATGCGCGGTGCCTTCGCCTCGTACGTGTCCAAGGACCTGCTCGAGGAGATCATCCGGAATCCCGACGTGATGAAGCCGGGCGGCACCCGGAAGATCGCGACGATCATGTTCGCGTACTTCGGGAACCACGAGGAGCTCCCGTTCCTGGCGCAGCAGCTCGCGCCCGAGATCTTCGTGCGCATCGTCAACGACTACCTGGAAGTGGAGGCCAAGCTCATCGTGGAACACGGGGGCTACCCCGACAAGTTCATCGGCGACGGCGTGATGGCCGTCTGGGGGGTGCCGCTCGAGACGCCGGACCATGCCGAGCGGGCGGTGCGGTGCGCGGTCGCGATCCAGCAGACCGTCCTCGCGCTCAACGAGGAGCGGGCGAAGGCGGCCCGGGTCTGCACCGAGATCTCCATCGGGATCAACACCGGGCCGGTCGTCGTCGGCAGCATGGGCTCGGAGGGGCGCAAGCTGGATTACACCGTGATCAGCGAGGACGTGAACTTCGCGGCGCGTCTCGCCGGCGCGGGCGCGTTCTTCCACGGCGGCCAGATCTGGATCGGGCCGCGGACCCACGAGATGGTGAAAGGGATGGCGGAGGTGAAGAGCCTGGGGGAGATCGAGTTCAAGGGGCTCGGCCCCCGCCCGGTGTGGGAGGTCGCGGGCCTCCGGCCCGCTTCCGTCGCGGCCGCCCGTTGACCCCAGTGCATTGGGGCTGACGGGTCTATAATAGGGCCGAAGGAAGAACGTCCATGACGCCCGCGCCGTCGCTCCACGCCAAGCTCGCCCCCCTCGGCTACTCCGCCGCGGAGTGCGCCCGTCTGGACCTCCTGCTCGACCGGATCCGGGAGCTGAAGGCCCGCCGCCGGGCGGTGATCCTGGCGCACAACTACCAGCGGCCGGAGATCTTCGAGGTCGCCGACGCGATCGGGGACTCCCTCGCGCTGTCCCGGCGCGCGACGGAGATCGAGGGCGACCTGATCGTGTTCGCGGGGGTCCACTTCATGGCCGAGACCGCGAAGATCCTGAACCCCGGCCGCATGGTGCTCCTGCCGAACCTCGCCGCGGGCTGTTCGCTCGCGGATACCGCGACCGCGGACGGTCTCGCCGCGCGGGTCGCGGAGCTGCGCCGGGAGCACCCCGACCTCGCCGTGGTGTCGTACGTGAACACCACCGCGGAGGTGAAGGCGCTCTCGGATGTCTGCTGCACCTCGGCGAACGCCGTGCAGGTCGTGAACGCCCTGCCGAACCGGCACGTGCTGTTCGTGCCGGACAAGAACCTCGCGGCGTACGTGCAGAAGCACACCGACAAGGTGATCATCCCGTGGGAGGGCCACTGCTACGTCCACGAGCAGATCACCCCGCAGGCGGTCGCGGCCATGAAGGCGCAGCACCCCGCCGCGAAGCTGATCGTCCACCCGGAGTGCCGGCCCGACGTGCTGGACCTGGCCGACGCGGTGCTGTCCACCGAGGGCATGGTCCGCTACGCGCGCGAGAGCGAGGCGGAAGCCTTCATCGTCGTCACGGAGTGCGGGCTGTCGGACCGGCTCTTCATCGAACTGCCGCACAAGACTTTCTACCGGTCGTGCCAGCTCTGCCGCTTCATGAAGGCCAACCGGCTGGAGGACCTCGTGGACTCCCTCGAGAAACTCCAGTTCGCGGTGGACGTGCCCGAGCCGGTCCGGTCCAAGGCGGCCGCGGCCGTGCGCCGGATGCTCGAGCTGACGACGACCGGCGCCCCGCGCATTCCCGCCCCCGCGCGCTAGTGGCGACCGAAGCGGACGTGCTCAAGGCGCTGGAGTCGGTGCGCGACCCGGACCTGCACCGGGACATCGTGGCGCTGGGCTTCGTGCAGCGCGTGACGATCAAGGATGGGGTGGTGTCCTTCGCAATCGAACTGACCACGCCCGCGTGCCCCGTGCGGGATCAGCTGCGAGACGAAGCCGCGCGCGCGGTCGGCGCGCTCCCGGGCGTGACCCGCGTGGACGTGACGATGGGCTCTCGGGTGCGCTCCGGGGACACCGCCGCGCGGCCCGGCGTGCTGCCGGGGGTGCGCAACGTGGTGCCCATCGCCAGCGGCAAGGGCGGGGTGGGGAAGTCCACCGTGAGCGCGAACCTCGCGGTGGCGCTCGCGATGTCGGGCGCGAAGGTCGGGCTGCTGGACCTCGACGTTTACGGACCGTCCATCCCCGCGATCCTCGGCCTGCGCGAGGAGCCCAAGGTCGTGGAGGACCGCTTGATCCCGCCGGTCGTCCATGGCGTGAAGGTCATGTCCATGGGGTTCTTCATGAAGGAAGACGAGGCGACGATCTGGCGCGGGCCGATGCTGCACAAGGTCGTGGAGCAGTTCCTCATGCAGGTCGAGTGGGGCGAACTGGACTATCTCCTGATGGACTTTCCCCCCGGCACCGGGGACGTGCAGCTCAGCGTGTGCCAGCTCGTGCCGCTGACGGGTGCGGTCATCGTGTCCACTCCGCAAGATATCGCGCTCAACGTGGCGCGCAAGGCGATCGTCATGTTCGACCGCCTGCAGACGCCGATCCTGGGGATCGTGGAGAACATGAGCTATTTCGTCTGCCCGCACTGCGGGGAGCGCGAGGACATCTTCGGGACGGGCGGGGCGAAGGCGGCCGCCGCGAAGGCGGACCTGCCCTTCCTGGGGGAGATTCCGCTCGCGACGCCGGTGCGCATGACGGCGGACCGCGGCGAGCCCATCGTGGTCTCCGACACCGCGTCGCCTCTCGCGAAGGCGTTCTTCACCGTCGCGCGCAACCTCGCCGCCCAGATCGGAAGCGCG
>CAYHEI010000138.1:0-7537 GCA_964355385.1 uncultured bacterium
GATCCGGCCCACGCCATGCTCCCCCGCGAGCTTGTTCAGCGCCTGCACGCGCGGTACGGGGTCGAGCTTCCTGCCGTCGAGCGCGACCGGCACGCCGTGCTCGAAGTCGATGACGATCTCCGCGGGCTGCGCGGGCGCGGCAGCGGGATCTTTCGTCCACGCGAACGCGTCCGCGGGCGGCTCCGCCCAGGGGTCTTCCAGCGGCCCGCACTCGATGGACCGGCCCCAAAGGTTCTCATCCGTGCTGTAGGTGCCCGACGAGCCCTCGCCGACATCCAGGCCCTGCGCCTTGGCGTACTTGATCTCCTCGTCCCGGGTCATCTTCCACTCCCGGACGGGGGCGATCACTTTGAGCCCCGGGCCCAGGAGCTGCACGGCGAGGTCGATCCGGACCTGGTCGTTGCCCTTGCCCGTGCAGCCGTGCGAGACGGCCACCGCCCCTTCTTCCTTGGCGGCGTCCACGAGCAACTTGGCGATCAGCGGGCGGCCGAGCGCCGTGGCCAGCGGGTACTTCCCCTCGTACAGCGCCCCCGCCTGCAGCGCGGGCCACACGATGGAATGGGCGAAAAGTTCCTTGGCGTCCTTGACCAGCGCCTTCACGGCGCCGCACTTGAGGGCCTTCTGCCGCACCGCCTCCCAGTCCTTGGGCTGGCCGATATCGATGGTCAGCGTGACGACGTCGAGGCCGTACTTCTCCTTGATCCAGGGGATGGCCACCGTGGTGTCCAACCCGCCGGAGAACGCGAGCACGACCTTGTCCGCCATAGGGTCCTAGTCTATCTGAGAAACCAGGCTTTCGCCGCCGGGTTCACAGGGCTCTCAGGCGACGGGAAAGAATGACGATGGGGCCGGGCTTCCAGCCGATGCGCGCCCAGAAGCGCAGGGCGCGGCGGTTGGCACGCAGCACCAGGATGTTCACCTTGCGGATGTCCTGCCCACGCTGCCACCGCAGCGCCCGCTTGACCAGCGCGCCGCCCACCCCGCGCCGCCGCAGGCGCGGCGCGACGGCGAGGTGCCAGAGCATGCCGCGACGACCGTCATGGCCGCCCAGCACGGAACCGACCACGCGTCCGCGCTCCAGGGCGACAAAGGAGCCGCCCGGATTGCGGCGGAGGAAGCGCCGCACGAGGGCGGGGTCGTCCGTGGTGTTGATGCCGTCGGTCTTCCGCCAGAGGCGGAGCACCGCCGCCACATTGCCGGCATGCATCGGCTTCAAGACGACTTCGGGCGTCCACCTGCCGGCGCCGGGCGCTCGCCGGATTCGAAGACTATCTCGCATGCTTCCGCCGACGGTTGCGCGCGATGCCGATCACCACATAGAGGTAGAGCGAAGTGGCGACCAGCACCAGTAGACCGTGCATTCCCAGGATCTGCCACTCATGCGTTGTCACGATCATATGGTAGGATCTCCCATTCGCCGGGTCAAATCCAAGCCGCACGCGAGACACAGCAGTCCTGCGCAGAATCCGGCAAAGTCCGTCGCCGCCCTTGTGCCGGCGAACACAAGGTCCCCGATTGATCCGACCACGGCGGCGACCGCCAGCTCGTGCAGGAAGTTCCCGATACGCTCGGTGACCCGGCCCGAGAACGTCAGGAGAACGGGGTCAGAGCCCTACATCCTACGTCCGCGCTCTCATACAGGAGAACGGGGTCAGAGCCCTACATCCTACGTCCGCGCTCTCATTCGCACGGCGCTCCCCCGTACCATCTTCTCCACCAACCCCATGAAGCGGTTCAGCTGTGCGTCCTCCCTTCGCGCCAGGCTGATGCGTCGGTTGATTTGCTCGGCGGCACCAGCGCTCTTGCACCCTGTGAGCGCGGAGATCTCCTTGTAAGTCAGGCGAGTGCCAATTCGCAGCGCGTATACGAGGAGCTTGAATCTGAGCTCTGGCGGTGCCTGAAGAGCGGCCAGCCTGGCTTCGATCGCGGTCTTGACGACATCCGGCGGTTTCTGCATCTCCCGCAGTCCAGCGAGCGCGACATTGGGACGTTGCGGCAGCTGATTCCGCTGTACCGAGCGCAGGAAAGCCTCCGTCCCGAGCAGCGTGTGTCCCTTCGCCTCGTGAAGCGGGTCCCCGCCGTCCACATCAGGGCATCGCGTGTCCGCCACCAGCCGAGCTCGGCTCCGCCCTCGCTCATTCCCAAAGAGGCCGAGCACGAACCGATCGTTCAGACCACCTTCCGGAGCTCGCTTCCCGAGCAACGCTCCCGCGCTGGACCAGCGATACTCGAACGCGTCGACCGCCAGGGCGGCGCGAACCGGGTTCAGATGGATGTATCGCACGAGCGCGACGGAGTAGGCGTCTTGATCCACAAGGACCGCCTTGTAGCGCCCTTGGAACAGCGGCCCGGACCTTCGGTACCTCCGGTTATACCCCTGGCTGTACCGGCTGTTGAGGTCCCGCATGAATTCCTTGAGCGTCCCACCGTCCGTGCGCACGAAGATGTGGTAGTGGTTCGGCATCAGGCAGTAGGCGAGCACCGCCACTCCGTACCGCGGAGCCAAGCTACCCATCAGGTCCAGGAAGAACTTGAAATCACCAGCGTCGCTGAAGATTGCGCGGCGCTCGACCCCGCGATTCAGGACGTGATAGTGAGCGCCCGGGCCCTCGAGTCGGATCTGTCTGGCCATCCTTGTCCGCTCCTTCTGCCGGCTCGGCTGCATGCCCCCGCGGTTCGATTCACATCATTGTGTAGGATGTAGGGCTCTGACCCCGTTCCCTCCCCCGTTCCCTCCTCCGCGCATGCGGGCGTTACCGCAGGGCGGGGAGGAGAGGACGCTGGAGCGCGAGCATCTCGTCCACCAGCTCGACCGCGGCGCGCTGCGAGTGGCAGGTGGGGTCGAGCAGCAACGCCTGGATCAGCTTGGCCTTGGAGCGCTCGGCGAACGCCTCCACCAGGAGCTTGTGGATCGAGGCGTGCAAGCGGATCATCGCCGCGATCGCCTCGGGGAGCGGCTCCAGCCGCGACGGCGCGATGCCTCGTGCGTCTGCCGTGGCCGGAACCTCGACGACCATATCGCCGGGCAGATTGGGAATCGCGCCGTGGTTGGGCACGTTCACCGCGGGCAGGTCGCGCATCAAGCCGCAGGCCAGGGCCTCCATGATCGGAACGGCCAGCTCTCCCGAATAGTGCATCGGGGCGAGTTCCGGTTTCCAGGCCTTCCCGCCGGCACGGGGACGCAACGGCCGTTCCAGCCGCGCCGAACGCAGGGAGTAGACGAACGCGGCCTGCCTCCCCTTGCCCCACGCCTTCCCCTCGGCCGGATCGTGGAAATACTGAAGATCGGCGGGGACGAACTCCTCGGCCCAGCGGACGTACTCCCCGATATGATTCGCCGCCGGGGAAGGCCACAACCCGAACCGGCGGAACATGATGCGCGAGAGCGCGATCTCGTCCCAGGCGGAGAGCCAGTCGCAGGTCTTCTCGGCCTCCCGCAGCGCGGGATAGAGGTCCTTCCCGGTCTTCTTGTCGCGAATCGTCTGGAACCACGTGAAATGATTCATGCCGCACGCGGCATACTCGATCTCGTGCCCCGGCTTGCCGAGGATGCGCGCGATCTGCTCCAGTCCCATGAACACGCCGTGGCAGAGACCCACGGCTGGCGTCCGGGTGAGCCGCGACACCGCCTCGCACAGCTTGGTCTCCGGGTTCGTGTAGTTGATCAGGAGCGCCTTCGGGCAGCGCCGCTCCATCTCGCGCGCGATCTTGACCGTGGGAACCATGTTGCGCAGGGCATGAAACGCTCCGCCCGGCCCGCCGTTTTCTCCGTACACCTGGCGGAACCCGTACTTGCGGGGCACGTGGAAGTCCTGCGCCCAGTGCTTGTAGCGGTCCACTTCGATGGCGGTCACGACGAAATCCGCGCCGTCCAGCGCCCTGGCCAGCCGCGTGGTGGTCTCGACGATCGCCCGCTTCCCCGGCGTCTTGCGCGCCGCGAAACGCGCGAAGCGGCCCATGCGCGCGGCGGTTCCCGCGTTGAGGTCCATAAGCACGAGCCGAACGCCGCGCGCGCGCAGCGGCTTGCTGAGCAGCACGTCGCGAACCGTCGCCGGCCCGAAGCTCCGGCTCCCCGCTCCGATCAGCGCGACCTTGATCGTCACGCCCGACCTTCCCCGGCGGGCCGGAACAGAACGACCCGGCGGGCCTGGGCGAAGGTGATGTCGAACCGGTCAAAGACGCCTGCGCGGCCCAGGAGCACGGGCACGTCGTCGGTTTGTGCCCAGGCCACCGGCGCACGGAACGTCAGCCCCGCCAGTTCGATCTCTAGCTCCGCGTACACCACCTTGGCCATTCCGGCAATGCCGCGCACTTCACGTTCCTCGCCGGCGGACAGTCCAAGCGTACGGCCCAGACGCAGCGGAATCAACGTGTGGTCGGCTCCGGAGTCGACGTAGAGATACTCCCGGATGGCCCGGCCGCCGGTCCCCCTGAACAAGACCTCCGCCACCGGCCGGTGCACGACCACGCCGCCGAACCCGCGCTCGGCCCGGTAAGGAAACTCAACGACGGCGGGACGCTCCCATCACAAAAACGCAAAATCCTTCCCGGGGGACTTTCCAGAGAACGACTTTCTGATCGGGATGCGCGCGAGTCGCAGCGGCGAAGACTTCGCCGGGATCCTCCCCGTCGGCGACCACCTTCTTCCCCGCAAGAGCCACGTACTTCCCCTCATAGCCGCTGAGGTCGGCCGTCGCGAACCATTGCAGGCCGTCGTCAGTCATCTCCGGAACGCTCATCGAACTCATCCTAGCACGGCCTTGACGTAGCGCCTGACGACCGAGGACGCGACGATGATCATTGAGACAGACCCTTCAGCGGCGTTTCGGCGCTTGCCACCCGCCGAGGACCATCGGGAGCGGCGTCAATTCCCGCTTGAGCGGGTCGAGCGAGAGGCCCATGGCTTCGAGCGTCGTCGCCCCCAGGAGCTGGCTGTCTCCGGGCTCACCGAAGATGACGTCGGCGCCGCCGACCCGCTCCCCGAGGCGAAACTGGGCAATGCCCTTGCGGCGCCGGATGATCTCGCCGTTGGCGAGCGTAAACTCCTGCACGCCCACTTTCCGGACGCCAAGACGCTTGAGGACCCTTTCCGGAACGACCGAGTAGATCGCCCCGGAATCCACGAGGAAGGTCAGCCGCGCATGCCGCTTCGGCTGTCCAACGTTGGCCACGTCCACCTTGACGACGGTGAGACCCATGGCCTCATGCTAGCATGCACCGCGGACCGATCCGTGGCCGGGGCCAATCCCGATCGAGAGCTCGACCCTCAAGCGCCTCCCTGGTCCGCGTCCATCCGCGCCAGCAGGTCGTGGCACCGGGCCGGGTCGTGGGGATCGCCCATCGGCCCGTACACCGCCAGCGCCTCCCCGATCATGCGTCGCGCCTCCGCGTGGTTTCCCATTCGCCACGCGCATACTCCCAGCGTCTCGAGGGCTAGGCCGATCCCGTGAGCATCCGCAAGGGCGCGCAGCCGCTCGAGGGCCCCTTGGGCGTGCTTCTGGCCTTCCGCGTACTTTCCCATCGCAACGGTGATCTTTCCGAGGAGTTGGAGCGCCAGCGCGTAGGCGAGCCGCTCCCCGAGGTCTTCCGCCAGCGCGAGCATCTCGCGGCATAATCTCTCCGCCGCGTCGAACAAGCGTATCTCCAGGGCGATCTCGGCGAACCAGTAGATATCCCAAATTCCCGCGTAATCCAATCGACGGCTAAAGGATTCGTACAGGGGAAGGAACTCGCGGAACCGTGCTCGCGCATCCTCGTATGCCCCACGCCGGACCGCGAGGCGTGCCATCTGGCAATGAAGATACATGGAGACGAAGTGATCTCCAAGACCATTGAACACGCGCAAACTCTTCGCGTACCAGAGTTCCGCCTCGTCGAAGGTTCCAGCACGCTCGGCGATTTCGCCCATCGTCATGAGTCCGTCGGCCTTCCCCCATGTGAAACCGAGGCGTTCGCTGAGATTCAAGCTTTGGTGAGCCAATTCACTGGCGACCAGCGCATCCTCATGGAGCCGACCGAGCTCGCGCAGGGGGAATACCAGCTCATGCTCGGCGCCAACCGACTTCAGCATCTCAATGCTTCGGGAGAGGTCCATCTGCACTCGCCCCCCGTGCTCACTTCCCATCGCTATTACCCGGCGTGCGATCAAGCCGGCGAGAAGGATCGTCCGTTCTCGCGGCGTCCCCTCCCACTTCTCCGATCCGCCTTCCAATGAATCGATCATCTGCCCGAATTCCCCCCCCATCTGTGCCGACGCGCCTCGCATATTGTAGAACTCGAAGAGGCACTCATACGCTGCCAGCGCCAGATTGGTCTTCCCGCGTCCGACGATCCAACTCCAGGCCGGCTGGACATTATCGAGGTCCGCCAGAATCTCGCCGATCGTCTCCGCCTGTTTCCCGCCCTGGAGTCCCCCCAATCTCATTTCAAGAAGTCCCGAGAAGTACCCGGCGTGCTCTCGTTGCGCGCGTTCCTCCTCACCCGGAATCTCGCGCAGCTTTTCAATGAGGTACTCCCGCATGAGCGCGTGGAGCCCGAAGCGGCCGCCGTGTCCGCGCCGGAGGAGCGACTTGTCCAGCAGCGCCGTGAGCAGGGCCAGGTCCGCCCCGGCGACGCGCTCCGCGGCTTCCCGCGTGAACCCCCCGTTGAACACCGAAACAGCCCGCAGGACCCGCCGCTTTTCCTCATCCAGGAGATTCCAGGAGTATTCGAAGACCGCCCGGAGGCTGCGATGGCGCGCGGCGACGTTTCGGAGGGGTGTCGCGTCGAGGCCCCGCTCGCGCACGAGTTCCTCGGCAATCTCCCGTGGCGACAAGGTCCTCGTCCAGACGGCCGCCAGCTCGATTCCGAGCGGCATGCCTTCAACCAGTTCGCAGACGCGGCGCACGTCGGAGGCGTTGTCAGCGGAGAGGACGAAAGCGGATCGTGCCCGGCGAGCCGCTTGCGTAAAGAGCCGCAGGGCCGCACCGCCGTCCGCGCCGAGCGTCCCCGCCTCCCCGGCGTCCAGGCCTCCCACGTCGAACGCCCATTCTTCCTGCAGATTGAGCCGCTCGCGGGAGGTCACGAGCAACTTGAGGCCCGGGGCCTCGCGCAGCAACGTACTCATCAGGTCCGCGCCGTTCATGAGATGTTCGAAGTTGTCGACCACCAGCAGGAGCGTCTTCTCCCTGAAATAGTTCGTGACGTGATCCACCGTTCCCTCGCCCTTGCGCGGGACCCGCCGGACCGCGCGCGCGATCGCCGCCGGGATGGAGCGCGCCGAACCGACCGGAGCGAGGTCCACGAACCAAACACCATGGCGAAACGCCTCGATGCTTTCGGCCGCGGCCTGCAGCGCCAGCCTGGTCTTGCCCATGCCTCCCGGCCCCACGAGCGTGAGCATCCTGCAATGGGAGTTCGCCAAGTGGCGCGTGATCTCTCCAAGTTCCCGTTCGCGGCCGACAAATTCCGTGGCTTGGACCGGAAGATTGTGCAATTGAGCGGAGAGCGACCTGATGGGGGGGAACGCCTTGAGGTTCAGGCCAGGGTGCACGATGCT
>CAYHEI010000139.1:0-7535 GCA_964355385.1 uncultured bacterium
CGCCGCGGCGGTGGCGCGCGGCGGCGGCGTCCGCGCGGTGCGCGTCCTGCTGTCCTCCGGCGGCCCGCTGGGCGTGCGCCGGGTGACGCTCTGGCGGGGAGGGCGCTGAACCGTGCATAATGGAACACGCATGGCGCGCCGCGCTTCGACCGGGAACGAGCATGGCACGACGCTCGTCGAGATCTCGATCATGCTGCTCATCATGACCATCGCGGTCGTGGCGCTGGCGAATGCGATCCGGGTAGCCTCCGGAGGCGTCGTCACGGCCAAGGAGCGCGACCGGGCGTTGGCGCTCGCCCGGGACCGCCTGGAAGAGGTCAAGAACATGGGCTATCAGTCGCTCATGATCAAGTTCTCCGGCTACGCCTATCCCGATCAGCGCGATCCCACGATCTCCGAGGAGATGGCTCTCCCGATCCATCAGCGCAAGGATGTCGCGCCCTACCCTGCGACGCCTCCTGGTCCGGGCGACGATCCCTGGACGCCGGAGATGATTCTGCAGGGGAACATCCAATACTGGCGCCATGTCAAGGTCAAGTTCGTGCGGGAAGATCCAGACACTCAGCAGCTCCAGCAGTATAAGCCACCCGATTCCGCCAAAGGGGAGCCCGGCGGCGTCTTCACCGGCTCAAACCTCGCGTACATCGAAGTGGATGTGACCTGGATGTCGCGGCGGACCAAGGGGATGTCTCAAGTCCGGGTGACCTCGCTGATCGCCAACACCGCTGTGGCGAACGTGGCCATCGGGGAGATCGCGGGAACGGTGTTCGACGACGACGCGGACAACAACAACAACCCCGCGATCGCGTACAACACGCCGCCCACGACGCTCGGTGCCGACGACAAGCCGGTGACGCTCGCGGCGCTGATCGTCACGGCGCGCAACGTCAACACCAATGACCAGTATTCGGCGCGCCTGAATTCCAAGGGCGGGTACCTCATGACCGGGCTGCCGGACGGTTCCTATGAAATGACCCTGAACGGAACCACCGGGTACCTCGACGGGGTCTACACGAACTACACCTGCATGCCGGACATGGGCCACCCTTCGTTCAGCGTCAGTATCACCGCGGCGCGGAAGACCGTGAACAACGTGAACATCTGGACCCGCAAGCTGCGCCTCTTCACCGTCGCGGGGCGGTTCAAAGGCGTCAATGGGTCGGGGTCCACCAAGACCGTTGACGTTTCCTGCGACGACGGCGTGTCCGGTCTGTCGTCCCTCACTGTCACGCAGTTGTGCGATTCCGCCGAACCGTGCGAGTTTGCCATTCCCAGCGTCGCTTGGCCGTCTACCGGAATCGTTCGCTACAAGGTCAACGTGCGGTGTCGGGAGGACGAGACGCTCTCGGAATGGCAGATGTGCGTGAACAGCGCTTCCTCCGGATCCATATTCCACATGGGGGACGCGTGGACCGCGAGCAATCCCTGCAGCGGGGTCTGCGGGACGACGTTCATCGATTGCATCAGGCCGGCGAGTGGCACGGTCGTCTCTGATCCCATCAGCGTCTCCAGTGTCGCGAATCAGACCGCGACGATCCGGATGAAAGTCCGGCAATACGCGAATGGTACTGAAACGGACATTCCGTCCGGGGATCTTCCGCTGGTCCGCGTCTCCCTGGTTAATGCGGCCAGCGGCGAGTCCTCCACCGTGTGGGTCGGGGTGGGCGGGTCCGCGACGCTGGCCACCTCGCCCGCGGGGGGGCAGCAGGTTCGGGTGTTCGCCTACATGACCACGACGGGATACACGACCGATGATTTCTACCTGAACTTCGATGTGGCCCCCAATCAGGTGTACGACCTGGAGGTCGGTTCGATCGTTTCCCCCCTGCCCATCGCGGAGCGGCGGCACACCTTCGTGCTGAAGAAGGTCTCCACGATCGCCGGTCGCGTGTGGAAGATCGCCGGTGTCCAGGGATACCCTGAGGCGAAGGTGAACATCTCCCATCCCAATGGATGGTCGGCCGTTGTGACTGCGGACACCAGTGGCAGCTTCTTCATGGAGTCCGTGCCCATGGAGGTGGCGGACTACCACGTCTTGCCGGCGACGGGATCCGACTTGACCTCCGATCCTTCGACCTATCGTCCCGTCAAGGTGAGCACCAACGGATTGACGATCACCAATGACACCGCAGCCAACCCGATCCAGTTCACGCTGACCTCGATCAACGGGTACATCGTCGGCAAGGTGACTATGGGCGGTCAGGTGGTCACGACGGGGGCCGTGGTGATCGCCTCGACGTTGGACACGGGAACGTCTCAATTCGTCACGTCGGTGCCCGATCCGGCTCTGACCGGCCAGTTTTCGTACTCGACGGTCACGCGGACGGACGGGACGTACCGGATCAAGGTCGCGACCGGCTTGGTGGCTCCCTTCTATCTCTATACCTCGTTCATCTGGAACGGGCAGACCGTCTACTACCGGCTGGGGACGCCGATCACGCCGGTGCCCGATGCCGAGACCGTGGTGAACCTGGCGCCATGATGCGCCGTCCGGCCCTCTTCACCCGCCGCGAGAAGGGGTTCAACCTCATCGAGCTGTCCATCGCGATGGCGCTGATGGGACTCGGATTCGCCTTCATGTCGCAGATGTTCCTGAACAGCTACCGGCTCTGGAAGAAGTCCTTCGACACGCTGGTCCTCCAAGGCAAGGCGCGCCATACCGTCGCGTTCATGGTGCGGCACCTGCGCGAGGGGCATCCGGGATCGGTCGAGCTGGCGAGCCCTTCGGGCCGGTTCAGCGAGATCACCTTTCGGGACGGGCGGGAGAAATTCTGGGTGTTCCGCAAAACCGGGGACACGATACAGTACATCGCGTCCTATTCTTGGGGCGGGTCCTCGACGAACTTCATGATGAGCCGGGTGGAAACGCTGGCCTTCACGTATCCGAACTTCCAGGACACCGGTCTGATCGAGGTCGCGTTGACGGCGTCCCAGGTGCCGTATTCGAACGGCGAGCCGATCGTCGTGCAGGTCTTGGAGCGCGTGCTGATGCGGGAACCCTGAACGGGAAGGAGGGACGATGTCACCGAGAGTGAAGCCGGGACGGAGCGACGAGGAGCGGGCGCAGGGATTGGCGTACGTCCTGATCGTCGGCGCGGTGTTGCTGGTGTTCGTCACGGCGCTGGTCAGCATGCTGCAGAAGGAGATGCGCTGGCTCGTGGGATCCGAGCGGCGCAGCGTTTTGCTGGCGGCTACGGACGCGGCGGTGGACCGAGCTCTGTTCGCGCTGCAATCGGGGGGCAACTGGGACAACATCCCGAAGGGCGTCTCCCCGGGCTACAACCAAGACGTGGTGTACACGGACATCCCGGGCATCCGGTACACGATCAAGGTCCAGGAAGGCAACTGGACGCCGGGGTTCCAGATCGGCGACGCGAAGCTGGAGCGGACGATCACGGTCTTCGCTTCCAACTCGATCACCGGGGAGCGGCGGAAGATCCAGGCGCTCGTGATGCAGACGGTGCTGAACTCGGCGCTGTACTCGGGGGGGCAGATCACGATCAGCGGCAAGGCCTCCATTCACTGGGGGCCGGTGGTGTCCTATTCGACTGCCACGGATTCAATTCCTCTGAGCGATCCCGTTCCCAACTTCCCGATCTTCCTCTCCCGCGGGGGCATCACGATCGGTGGTGCCCGGGCAAGCGACGTCGGAATGGACAGTCCCGATCCCTCCGCCGGGGTGAGCGTCAACGAGCAGGCGGACGAAGAGGAGCTGGCGCCGCCGCCGGTCATTCCTTGGGACGACTGGCGTGACACCGCCAAAGGAGGAGGGATCCACCGGTATTTCGGAGGGGCGTTGAGCGCGACCGGATGCGTCAACGCGAACGAGTCGAGCGCCTATAGTCCGGCGCCGCTGGAAACCAGCATCACCTTCTACGACACGCGGGGCGCCGTCAACTACGATCCGGCGGTTCACGCGTCTCCCGCGGATTACAACGATTGCAAGAATCTCAATCCCGGCGCGATCGGCGCGGTCGTGAAGACGGCGGGGAACTTCTGCGGTCGCGGGATCCTGGTCGTGATGGGGGACCTCGACGCCACGGGGAACGGCTGCAATCTTGGCGTGACCATGACGCCCCCGCCGGACTGCTATCCGCGGTACGACCGGTACAACACGGACTGCGCGCCGTCGGCGCCCACCGACTTGACGTGGGACGGAACGATCTACGTCGCGGGCATCCTGTCCTACGCGGGCACTCCGAAGATTTACGGCTCCTTGTACGCCGCGAGAACCTCCACGAACACCGGGAACCTCACGATCTACTACAAGTCCTCGAACCGCACGCTGGGACTGCTCGGGAAGTCGATTTTCAAACGCCTCTGGCTGGAGCGCGGTCCGTTGCCGGGCGACGTCTTTCCTTGACCATCTGAGCCGGGATCCAAGCCGGCCGCTCGATCGTCCGATGTGGCACCTGCTTCTTGCCGCGCTGGGAATCGGTTGGCTCATTGCGCCCGGTGTGATTGCCGGAGATCTTCCAGCCGCACTCGGCGCCGTGGGGCAACTTGCTCCGCGCTCGTGGCCGGGTGGGCGGCTCCTCCTCTTGAGCTGCGAAGCGGCGGCCTTGGCTTGCGGCTTCCTCGCCTGGGGCCGTCCGATCTTGCGTTGGCTCCTGGGTGGTCCGCGCCGCGGCGCGCTCCCCGGGCCGTTCGCCCTCGCTCTCGGGCTGGGACTGGCCGGTTCCGGCGTGCTCGGATTCGGCGTCACGGGTCTCCTGCGGCGGCCCCTACCGGAAGTCGCCTGTATCGGCCTGATCCTTCCGGGGGCCTGGTGGGCCCTGCGCCGGCTGGACCGCCGTCGCCGCGCTTGGTCGTCGTCGTTCTCGCTCCGGCCGGCATTCGTGCTCGTCGCCGCAATCGTCGTCTGGTACGCGGCGATGATGGTAACGGATCTGTTGGCGCCCGAGTCCTTCTGGGACGTGATTGTGTATCACCTCGGCGTACCCGCGCGCTGGATGGAACGCCACCGGATCGCGGCAGGGGAGCCGTTCTTCGGGGAGTCCCCGCTGCTCATGTCCGCGCTGTACTTCCTGGGTTTGGTATGGCAAGGCGAATCCCTGGCGCGCATGATCAGTCTCCTCTGTTGGGGACTCAGGGGTTGGGGCGTTTGGACCATCGCCCGGCGCTGGATGACGGGCCGGGATGCTCTGGTCGCATCGTGGCTCGCGGCCGGGGCCCCGCTGGCCGTGCTGTGCGGGCTGCACGCCGGGTCCGACATCGGCATGGCCGCCTTCGGCGTGCTCGCTATGGCGGCCTGGTTGCGAGGCGCCCCGCGTTGGCCCCGTCGCGACGTTCGAGGCGGCTGGCTGCTGCTGGCGGGCGTCTCGGCCGGACTCGCCGCCTCCACCAAGTGGCCCGGACTGGCCGTTCCTCTTGTGTTGGCGCTGCTCTCCGTCCCGCTCGGGCGGGAGGCGCGCTGGTTCGTGTACGGCGTGTTTCCTCCGCTCATGCCTTGGATGGCGAAGGCGTACCTGCTCATGGGAGATCCCTTCTTTCCGCTCGGGGGGTTCGCGTGGACGAGCCCCTTCTGGAGGGAGTTTTCGGTTCGGTCGTATCTCGACGACCTGCTCGGTGTCCGCGATGAGACCGATCTTGGCCGGGCACTCGGATCCTGGTTGCACCGCGGCGTTCTGGATCGTTTTCGCCTGGGATTGCTGGGCCCCGCTCCCTTGATCGCGGTCGCGTCCTTGTTGGCGGGCGGCCTCCTGGCGCGAGGAGCAGTGCCGCCTCTTCTCTTTTGTGCCGCGCTTGGCGTGCTGTGGGCGACATCGGTGCCTGCGTTCCGGTTCTTCCTGCCCGGCCTGGCACTGCTCCCGGTGCTGATCCGGCCCGCCGACCGCAGCCGATGGCGGCGGCTTGTCATGGCTGCGGCGATCGGGCTCAACATGCTGTGGCTGCCACGGGTCCTCGACGAGGTGGATCGGCCGTGGTGCAGCGCGCGCGGGTCCTGTGCTCGCACGCAATACTACCGGGCGGTCCTGCTCCATGCGTCTCTCGATGCGACCACTTTTGTGAGCAAGGGCCTGTGGCCCGGGCCGGTGCGCCGGACACTGACGGTGGGGGAGGTGCGGACGTTCCTCGCGCCGCCTTGGAGCGAGGTGGCGAGTTACTTCGAGCCGTCTCCCCTGCTGCGCATGGCCACGGAGTCGGACGATGCACGGCGGCTCTGGATCAGGTTGCGGCAACGGGGCGTCGGATATCTGCTCATCAATGTTCCGGAGATGATGCGGCTGTGGACCTGGGAGCGCCTGTGTTGGGATGGGGATTTTCCCCGGGACATCCTGGCGGAGTTCTTCCGCCTGCATGCCCGGCTCCTCTACGCGCGCACGATGGGATGGGTCTACCAAGTGTCGGCCGCGGATTCGCTGGGAGCCGCGCTGCCGCCGTGCTTCGACCTTCAGCGGGGGAGTGGGTCGCGCACGGCGCTGACCTGTGTGACGCTGGTGCAAGAGGCGCTTCGCCACGCTGACACGCAGGCGGCGCTTCGCTACGGCTACGCGGGGGTGACCGCGGATCACGAGTCCGCGCTCGCTTGGGCGTCGTTGGGCGACGCGCTGTACACCGCGGGGAAGTTCGATCACGCGGTCGGAGCATACGCGAAGGGGCTGACGATGGGCTGGCGGACCTCCGCCACATACCGAAACCAGGGGGTCGCGTTGGAGCGTATCGGTCGCGACGGCGCCGCGCAACAGGTGATGTTATATGCCCAGCGAATCGATCCGATGTCCCGGCAGATCCGCGGTGAATTGGACGCCGTATACCGGGAATGGCGGGCGGGGGCGGTGCGGGCGCTCGGCGGGCGCCGGTGATTCGGCTCGCGCGGCGGCTGACCTGGCTGGCGCTGGCTTTCCTTCTTCCCGCCGCCTTCATGCCCGCAGCGCTCAATCCCTTTGGCCCGGTGAAGCGTGACGTCTTCTTCCTCCTTGGTTTTCTCCAAATGGGCTTGACGGCGGTCGAGCCAGGTGGACTGCGCCGTGCGGTAGCGCGGCTCAGCGGTCTCCCGATCGCGTTGCCGATGGCGGCGGCCGCGGCCGCGGCGGGACTTCCGTTTCTTGCGGCGGCTGGGTCGGGCAGGGCGGCCCTCACCGCCATGGAGGGGGCACTGGGCGCGCTGCTCGGGCTGGCCCTCCTGGGCAACGACGACCGGACACCGGGCGACAAGCTGCTCTCGGCGCACGCGGCGGGAGTCATCCTGGCGGCTATCTACGGTTTCCTCCAATACGCGGGTCACGACCCGCTTGCCTGGCAGAAGGGGTTTGCCGGCGGCGCCCCGGGCAGCACCTACGGCAACCCGCTGTTTCTCGCCGACGGGACGTCCGCCGCATTGCTGTGGGCCCTGGTCGGGTGCGTGGCCTCCCGCGGGACGCGGCGCGCGGGCTGGGGACTGGCCGCGGCCTTGCTGTCGGGGGCGCTCGTGGTCACCCGGGCGCGCGGGGCTTGGCTGGGGACCGGCCTGGCGGCCGCGGCGCTGTACTTGCTGGCGCTTCGGCGGTCTCCCGGCTGGGTCTCGGCGCACCGAGTCGGATTGCTCTTGGCCG
>CAYHEI010000140.1:0-7498 GCA_964355385.1 uncultured bacterium
CCAAGTCATGTGCCCTCGCGCGTGCCTACGCGGAAGCACTTCACCTGGCCCCCAGGGAAATCTGCACGCACCGCCTCTCCGGTCCGAACAACATCGATGAGATTCTACAGTCTCCTGATCACCCGGATTGTCCGTGGAACGCACCGAAGCGCTGAAGCGCGGGGAGGTTGGCGAGAGCGACCGGGAGATCCTCTGCTCGCTCGCAAGCCAAGTCGCCCGAATTGCAGCGATGCCGGTGCAGACGGAGCGGCGGGCGCTGTGGGAGAAGTACATCGCGCTTCAGGCTTGCCGGCCGCTGATGCTGGTGTTCCCGGAAGGGTCCTGGCGGGAGCTGCTGCCGGACGGCGAGCTGCGCCGCGGGGGCGCGGATGCGCGCGGGATCGCGACGAGACGGTCGCAGGCCGCGGCGAACAGGCCGGTCCCGATCCCGCGATCTTGGTGGCCCGGTAGGACGTAGATCGCCCAGAGCTCCGCGTCCGCCGCGAACTCGGGGTGGCGGGTCGCTCCGGCGGTCGCGAACCCCACGAGTCCTTCCTGGCCGTCCTCGGCGACGAGGTGGAACTCGCCCCGCTGTGGCGCGCCGAGCGCTTCGGGTGTCTGCCGGGCCAGAAGACCGGGGGGCACCAAGCCTGCGTAGGCGGCCTGCCACGTCACGGCGTTCACGTAGCCGATGCGCGCCGCATCCGCGGGGACCGCGGGCCGGATCAAGGGAGCGGCCGCGTTGTGTCCCTCCCGGTGCTCAGGGGCGGGCCGCGGCGAGGCGGCGGAGCAGTTCGCGGTGCTCCGCGCTGCGGGAGAGGTGGTACAGCTTGCCCGGCGTCCAGGGGAGGTAGCGGACCAGCCCGCGGCCGAAGCGGCGTTCGTAGAGGCCGTGCTGGTTCGTCTCGCGCTCGGGTTCCGCCCACTCGGGCTTGTTGTTGAACGTCCAGCCGAGCAGCCGTAGCGCTCCGCGGTCCCTCCCCCGCGTGAGGAGAAACTCTCCGCTGACGGGGAGGATGTCCGAGTGGCGGCCCACCCACCGGCGGCCCGGGGCATCCACCCGGAACCAGGTTCCCCCGAAGCGAACCGTCTTGCCCGGCCGGCGGCCGAGGCACTTGAGGCCGAACCCGGGGCGGCGCCTTGCGCGCTCGTCGTAGCGGGAGGTCTCGAATGTCGCCACGAGTTGCCCGCCCCGCCGCACCCAGGCGTCCACGGCCCGGCAGTCCGCGGCGCTCAGGCACGCGACGTTCGGCAGCACGAGCGTGCGCAGCCCCGTGCGCTCCTGGAGCACCCGAGCCAGCACGCCGTCGTGGACGACGGTATAGACCACACCCGTTTCTTCCAGCGCCTCGTACCAGCCGCGGTAATGAAAGAGCGAGCGCTCCCGGCTCGCCTCGCCGCCGTACTCATCCATCGTGCGCTGGCCATACACCAGCGCGACCGAGGCGCGCGTCGAGGCGGGGTCGCGCGGAAGCGGGCACCGGGCCAGCGTCCGGAAGACGCGCCGCACGGCCGGCAGCACCTTGCGGTCGTCTTGCCGGAAGTCGCCCGAGAACGCGACGCAGGGAATCGCGCCGTGGGCGACGATCTGCGCGAGATCGCGCTCCACTTGCTCCGGCGGCTGCGCGGGCCGCCGTCCCTGCCCGCGTTCCGAGCCGCTGAGGAGCACGATGCCGGGCTTGCCCGCCGGGAAGCTGCGGATCATCCGCGCTTCCTCCGCGGCCCAGTGGTCCCAGTGCGGACGGGGCCGGCCCAGGAAGTTGAAGGCCTCGACGGTGATCATGTCCACGGCGTCCGCGAGCCCCGCGCCGTCCCAGCCGGCACGGGCGAGATGGTGCGGATGGTCGTTCGTCAGGTGGAAGTCCACCGTGAGGAGCGTGTCCGTCCCGAACGCCTTGATGCGCTCGTTGAGCCGCTTCGTGAACGCGACGTGGCGCGCCGTGCGCCAGCGCTGATAGGCCCGGCCGAACGGGGAGTTCCACTCGATCCGGTTCGGCAACGCCTCGCCCAGCTCCGCGCGGCAGGCCCGCCGGCACTCGGGGCAGTGGCAGGACGGCAGGTCCCAGGCGTTGAAGAAGAAACCGTCGAACGGATAGCGGCTCATCAGCTCCTCGAGTGCCCGCCCGGCTTCCTCTTGCCAGTACGGCCGGTTGGGGCAGGTGCGCAGGAGGGGCCGGCGTGTGCCCGGCCACTCCACCCGCGGCCTCCCGTCCGGGCCGAGCGCGAGCCAGTCGGGATGCCGCCGGCCGATGTCCGGGATCAGGCAGCTCCAATCCATGCGCAGGAGGACCCCCATGCCGTTTCGCCGCGCCTCAGCCGTGACCGCCCCGACGAAATCGTGGTCGAGGAGGGGGTTGCGCCAGTGATGCGGGAGCGCCGTGGGATACCAGGCCACGATGCCGCCCGCATTCGCCAGGATCGCGTTGCCGCCGTAGGCGCGGACCTGCCGGACCAACGCGCGGCCGTCCAGGCCGCGGGCGTCCCGCATCCGGAGATTCGGCTGGATCATCCGCACGGGACCGCGCCAGAAGCCTCGCATGGGTTCCACGATACCACCGTCCTTCTCCGCTGCGGCCGTGATGCCCATCATGTCTCGGAAGATTGCGCGAGGCATAATGGATGCCCATGGTCGCGTGGCTGCTCCTCGCGCTGGCGGCGTCCGCGGCGGATGAAACTCCGGCCATCCGCGAACCCCAAGTGTCCTTCGACGAGGCGGGCGAGGTGTCCACGGTCGACCGCGAGGCCGAGCTGGGCCTGCGCCTCTTCCCGGACGTTCCGGGATTCGTCGAAGCGCGCCTGTACGAGACCTCCGCCACGGCCTGGGCGCTGGAAATCACCACCGCCGCCGCCGCGGGAAGCCGCGTCCGCGAGCGTCGGCAGCTCACTGCGGAGGAGTTCCACGCGCTGCGGGAGTCGGTCGCCGCGGCCCGCCGCCGCCTCGCGGAAGCGGCGCCGCCGGATCGGACCGGCCGCGCCGCCCTGGTGACCGCGTCCACCCTCCTGGGGCTGGGCTTCTACGGTTCCGCGGTGACGGTCGCGTTGCGGGTGCCCGAGGGCCGGGCCGCGGTGGCGTCCTTCATGCTCGTCGCCGGCTCCGGCTTCCTCATCCCGTTCGCCCTCACCCGCACCCGGCCGGTGACGGCCGCGCAGGCCGTGCTCGGCATCTACGGCGGCTATGCCGGCATCGCGCACGGGATGTACGCGAAGGACTTGCTGCTGGGCGCGTTCAACCCGGACGGGGGCGACGACCGCGCGGGTCTGGCGGCGGGCGTGCTCGGGAGCGTCGCGGAAGGGCTGGCGGGCTGGTGGTGGGCGGGCCGCGCCGGCATGTCGCCGGGCTCCGCCGGAATGATCGAGGTGGGCGCGACGTACGGTACGATGCTCGGCGTCGCCGCGGCGGACCTGGCTGACTGGTACCGGCGGGCGTCGGACCCCGCGCGTCCGATCGCGGCCACGATCCTGGCGGGCGTGGCGGGAGGATACGGGCTGGGGAGCCGGCTGGCCCGGGACGGTCGCGACACTGCTGGGAACGCGCTCGTGACGGCGACGGCCATGTGGCTGGGCGCTTACGCTCCGCTCTGGGCGGTGGACACGGTTCGCCCTCACGACCATCGCTGGTACACGGCGGCGTCCGTGCTCGGCGGCACCGCCGGCCTCGCGGCGGGCCGCGCGCTGGTGCGCGGCGAGGCGTTCACCGCGGGCCAGGGCGTCCTGGTGCTGGTCGGCAGCGTGGCGTGCGGGCTCACGGGTCTCGGGATCGCCTACCTCGTCACCCCGGACAACGCGGGGAGCCGGTCGACGTCGTACCTGGGGCTGAGCGCGCTGGGCGGAGTCGCCGGCTTCGCGTTCCTCCACCGCACGTTCCGGGGGCGCGGCGGGGAGCGCTCCGATGCCGCCTCGTGGCGTTTCGCGCTGGATCCCGCGGCCCTGCTCGCGCTACGGTCCGGCGCCGGGACTCCGGCTTCCGCTCCGCGGCCGCTCGTCACGCTCGCGCGCGGTTTCTGACTGCGGTCCACCTGGGACCGCTGAGCGCCGTCAGGCGCGGCGCCTGATCCCTGCCATGGGCCGCCGAGACGGGCCCTGGGACGATCAACGCATCGTGGATACCAGAGGTCCATCAGCCTGGTGACGGGTGGCGCGCTTCCCGCGACCCGGGCGTCCGGCTACGCGCTGCGCGCCCTCGCGGTGCTCGCCGCCGAACCTTCCCACGGTCCTCTGACCATCCGCACGATCGCGCGCCGCGAGCGGTTACCGTTTGCGTTCCTGGCGAAGGTCGCCAAGCGCCTCGTGCAGGCGGGAATCCTGCGCAGCCGGTCGGGTGTTTGCGGCGGGCTGTCGCTGGCGAAGCCGCCGTCCCGCATCACGTTGTGGCAGGTTCTTTTGGTGACGCACGGGTCCTTGTTGCGCACGGAGTGCTTCTTCTATCCCGAGCGCTCCTGCCGCGGGGCCGCCTGTCCCCTCAGCTGCTGGGTGCGGGAAGAGGAAGAGCGCGTGCGGACCGCCCTGTCCCGGCTGACGCTCGATGAGGTCGCGCGCACGCTGGGCGCCTCATTCCACGGACGAACGAACAATGGCGTCTCGCGCAAGGCCTGACCGCGAGCCGCCGCTTCTCCCGGTGGCGACGGCCCGGGCCCGGTTCGCGCGCGCGGTGCGCCGGCTCCGTCGTGGAGCGGAGCGAGTCCCGACGACGGAGGCGCTGGGCCGGGTGATCGGGGGACCTGCTCGGGCGCCGCGGTCCCTGCCGCCGTTCGCGACCTCGGCGATGGATGGATATGCCGTGCGCCCCGGTCCGGGTGGCGCCGTGTTGTTCCGGTTGCGCGGCCGAGCCCTCGCGGGCGAGGCCGCGGGTCCCGCGCTCAAGTCCGGCGAGGCCCGCCGGGTGGCCACGGGCGCTCCGGTTCCCACGGCCACGTTCGCGGTGGTACCGGACGAGGAGGCGGAACGGGAGGGCGATCTCCTTCGGGCTCGGCGGACTCCGGTCGGCGGGGCGCACGTGCGGCGGGCCGGCGAGGACGTCCGGCGCGGCGCTCCCTTGCTCCATCCCGGCCGGGTCGTGCGACCGTTCGAGCTGGCCCTGCTCGTCGGCGCCGGAGTGCGCCGGGTCCAGGTCGTCCGGCGGCCGGTCATTGCGCTTCTTCCGACGGGCGATGAGCTGGCCCGGGCGGCGCGGCGCACGGCGGTGTGCGATGCCGTCTCGCCCGCGCTCGCCGCGTTGGTCCGTGCGGCCGGGGGCGCGCCGCGGCCGCATCCCGTGGCGGCCGACCGGCTGCCGGCGGTGTGCGCGGCGCTTCGCCGTGCCGCTCGCGGCGCCGATCTCGTCATCACGGTGGGAGGCGTTTCGCGGGGCCCCCGGGACTTCATGCGTCCCGCCTTGCGCCGGCTCGGCGGGGTGGTGTTCGCCGGAGTCGCGATGAAGCCCGGCAAGCCCGTGGCGTTCGGATTCGTCGGGCGAGTCCCCGTCCTGGCGCTGCCCGGCAATCCGGGAAGCGCTCTCATCACGTTTCTGGAGCTGGCGGAGCCGGCGATCCGCGCGTTGGCCGGCCGGCCCGCGTTGCACCAGGATGCGCGCGCCCGGCTCGCCGCCGGATTGCGGGGGCATCGCCGGCGGACGCTCTATCTGTGGGCCCGGGTGCGCCGGCGGGGCGGCGCGCTGCGCGCCCGGCTCGCGGGCCCGGTGGGCTCGCACCGCCTCGCGCCGGCGGCGGAGGCCAATGCCCTGATCGTCTTGCCGGCCGGAACGGGCTCCGTCGCCGCGGGCCGGCCGGTCGCGATTCGATGGCTGCCCGGCGCGGCCGAGGCGGAGTCGTGAAGATCCGGGTGCTCGCTTTTGGGCCGGTGCGCGGGCGGTTCGCCGGGCGCGCGAGCCTTGACCTCGACCTCGGCGAAGGCGAACGGCTTCAGGACGTCTTGGCGCGGCTGGCCGTCGGCGCTTCCGTGACCGCGGGCGGCGTCGCCGTGGCGGTGAACGGGGAGATCATCCGCGCCGATCCGGTGTTGCACGACGGCGACGAGGTGGCGCTGCTGCCGCCCGTGAGCGGGGGCTGATCGTGATCGCGCTGAGCCCGGAACCGATCGATCTCAATGCGCTGCTGGCCGCGGTGCGGGACGAGCGGCTCGGCGGCATCGTGCTCTTCCTGGGCGCCGTCCGGCGGGATGAGGACGCGACCGGACGCGTCCGGGCCCTGCGCTACGAGCTGCACGAGCCGATGGCCCGTCAGGCCCTCGAGCGGATCGGGGCGGAGCTGAAGCGGTTCGGCGAACTCCGGTGGGCCATCGCTCACCGGACGGGCGAACTGGCGCCCGGGGAGATCTCGGTCGCCCTCGCCGTCGCGACGCCGCATCGCGCGGAGGCGTTCGCCGCGTGCCGGTACGCCATCGACCGGCTGAAGGCGACGGCGCCGATCTGGAAGGAGCTCGTCTACGATTCCGGGGCGACCGCCTGGGCCGAAGGCGTGTCGCTGTGACCGGCGTCACGCTCGGTGGAGCGGTGGCGGCGGCGGCGGCCCTGTATGCCGCGGTCGGCCACGGCGGCGCTTCGGCCTACCTCGCCGTGATGGCGCTGGCCGGGATGCCCGCCGGCGACGCCGCCTCGGGCGCGCTGGTCCTGAACCTCGTGGTGGCGGGCGCGTCGTGCGTCGCGTTCGCCGCGCCCGGCCGCGGCGGCGGACGCCTGCTGTGGCTGTTCGCGGTGGGCTCGGTTCCGGCGGCGTTTCTCGGCGGCTGGGTCCGGCTTCCCCGGGGCGCGACGGATCTTCTCTTGGCCGCGTGCCTGCTGGCGGCGGCGGCCCGGCTGTGGTGGCCGCTGCCGGTCAACGACGACGGAGCCGGCGATGCGGACGTCGCTCCGCCCCCCGTTTCGGTCGCGCTGACGGCGGGGGCGGTGATCGGTTTCGCGAGCGGGGCGGTGGGGATCGGCGGCGGGGTCTTCCTCTCGCCGTTGCTCCTGTTGCGGGGCTGGGCGGGGCCCCGCCGGACCGCCGCGACCTCCGCCGGGTTCATCGTCCTCAATTCGCTCGCGGGGCTCGCGGCGCGCGGCTTGGCGGGCCGGTTCGTGCCGGCGGCCGCTTGGCCGTGGGTGCTGCCGGCGGCCGCGGGCGGACTGGTCGGTGCGTGGGCGGGGTCGCGCTGGCTCTCCGGGCGCTGGCTCGTCCGCTTGTTGTCCGGGGTCCTGGTGGTCGCGGCGACCCGGGCAGCGCTCAAGTGATCGCCGTGGTCCTCGCCAACGGGCGTGCGCGCCGCCTCGGAGGCGCGGCCAAACCGCTGCTGCCGCTTGACGGGATCCCGCTCATCGAACGCGCGGTCGGGGCGGCCGGGGCCGCGGCGGGACGGGTGCTGGTGGTGACGAACGCCGCGGAGATCGCCGAGCGGTTCGCCGGCCGGAAGGGCGTGGCGGTGCTGCGCGATCCGGAAGCGGACGGCGGGCCGCTCGCGGCGAAGCACGCCGCGCGGAAGGAGGCCGGCGGCGCGACCGCGCTCGTGCACCCCACGGACCAGCCGGTCATCCCCGAGGAGCCGCAGC
>CAYHEI010000141.1:0-7474 GCA_964355385.1 uncultured bacterium
GCACCAATCTGGGCGTCGTGTCGGTCAGCCCTCCCGTTCTGCCCGGGCACGCGAGCGCGACGTTCGTCCTGACGTTGGACCCGTCGTCCACCGGGTTCGTGATCATGACGGGCACCGTGACCGGGCGGGACGCGAACTCCGGGGCCGTCGTGGTCTCCGCGCCGGTCTCCACGAACCAGCTCGACGTCGGCCCGTCGGGCGACCTCATGATCGCCGGAACGCAGGTGCCGGGGACCCTCCTGGTGGGCGAGACCTTCAACGTGAGCTTCACCGTCTCGAACACCGGGACCGTGGACGTGACCGGCGTGCTGCCGCGGCTGGGGCTCCGCGCGGGTGGAGCCGCGCTCCTGCCGGGCACCGGGCCGACGCCGTCCGGACCGCTGACGCTGACGCCGGGGCAGTCGCAGGCGTTCGCCTGGACCCTCACGGCGGCCGGGGCGGGGGCGCTGGACTTCACGTTCTCCGCCACGGGCAACACCTCGGGCGCAGGCTGCCCGGCGGTCTCGGTCACGGTCTTCGAAACGCGCTCGACGGCGGCGATCGTCCCCGCCACGCTCTCGGTGTCGGTCTATACGATTCCCACAACCGTGTCCGTGGGCCAGACTATCTACGTGGGGGTGTCCGTCACCAACACCGGCTCGACAACCGCGACGGCGCTGGTGTGCAGTGTCCCGCAGCTCGCGGGCGGGGGGAGCGTGGCCTTCCTGGGCGGGCCGTGGCCGTGGAGTTCGACCATGCTCAGTCCGGGCAAGACGGACACGGTGTACTGGGTGTTCTGGGCTGCGGCTCCGGGGCCGGTGTCCTTCACCGTCACGCTTGCGGGAACCGAGGCGCTGCGCGGCTGGCCGGTGACCTCCGGCCCGGTCACCTCCGGCACCGCGCTGATTCAGACGCCGCCCGCGTTGACGATCGCCGCGTTCACCGTGTCGCCGTCCGGCGTCTGCCAGGGGGAACTCGTGACGCTCGAGCTGACGGTGTCCAACAGCGGCGAGGCCGGCATCGTTGGCCTCGACCTCTCCAGTCTGTTCGAGTGCTCCGCGTGCACCGCGCAGGCCTCCTCCACGCCGCTCTCCGTGGACCCGCCTCCGCCGTGGGTGGGAATCCCCGGCGGCGGGAGCCAGACGATCAGTATCGTGACCGAGGTGACGGGCACCGGGTTCATCCAACTGTCGGGCACGGTCACGGGATACGACGCGAACTTCCTCGCCGTGTACCAGTTGAACCAGGTGGCGTCTCCGCCGGCCGCCTCGAACTCCGTGACGGTGTACGCCGGCGCCCTCCTGACCGCGCAAGTGCTGACGACGGGCCCTGCCGTCGTCGGGCAGGTCGTCACGGTCGCGCTCACCGTGACGAACATCGGCAGCGGACCCGCGGGGAACGTGCTGCCCTCCCTCACGGCCACCGGCGCCGGGGCCGTCGCGCTCCTCACGGGACCGGTTCCCGTGGGCGTCCCGAGCCTCGCCGCGGGGGCGTCGGAGACCTTCGTCTGGACCCTCTCCGCCACGGCGGCGGGAGCGGTCGCGTGGTCGGCCTCGGTCACCGCCCTCTCGTGCAGCGGGACCACGCTGCAATCGTCCGTCACCGCCTCGTCCGTCTACAACGCGCCCGGGCTGACCGTGACGGTGACGGTGCCGCCGGGCGCGGTGACGGGGGAGATCTTCGCGGTGGTCCTGACCGTGTCCAACACCGGGGGCATCACCGTGAACGGCGTCCTGCCGGACGCGACGGCGAGCGATCCGGGCGGCGTGCTGAGTCTCGTCTCCGGTCCGACCCCGGCGGGACCGGTGGATCTCGCCCCGGGGGCGAGCCAAACCTTCACCTACACGGTCAGCTCATCGGGCGCGGGGACGTTCGACTTCACGGGGACGGGGACGGGAACCGACGACGTCTTCGCCTCGCCGCTCCTGGCGTCGGACACGGCCAGCCTCGTGATCACCCAGGCCGCGCAGCTCGTCGCGACGCTGACGGCCTCGGGGACCCTGTTCTTTCCGGGCGAGCAGTTCCTGCTGGTCGGGCAGGTGACGAACACCGGGGGCTCGACCGCGGACGACGTGCGGCCGCGGCTGTGGAAGTCCTCGGGCACGGGGAGCGGCGTGTTCGCGGGTCCGACGCCCGCGCCGGGGGTCTCCCTCGCCGCCGCCGGAGTCATGACGTTCACCTGGACGGTCACGGCCGGGACGCCTGGGACCATTCAGTGGTCCTACACGGTGTCCGCGGACGGCCCGGCCTACTCGCCCCTGGCCCTCAGCCAGACGGTGACCATCCAGGTGCCGGCGAGCCTGGCCGCGGCGGTGGCCACCTCGGTCACCGCGGCCTGCGCCAGCGCGAACTTCCTCGTGATGGTGACCGTGACCAACACGGGTGGGGCATCCGCCGGCGCCCTGGTCATTCCCGACCCCGTCGCGGGCGGGAGCGGAGGGGCGGTGAAAGTCGCGGGTCCGTCCCCGGCCGTCCCGCCGGCGCTGGCCGGCGGAAGCGCGGTCACGCTGACCTGGACGTTCGCGGGGGCCGCCGCCGGGAGCGCGTCCTTCACGGCCACGGCGTCCGGGACCGACGCCGGCACGGGCGCGCCCGTGACGTCAGGGCCGCGAACGTCCGCGCCCGTCAGCCTCGCGGCGGCCACCGCGTCGCTCTCCATCATGCAGACCCACACGCCGCCCGCCCCGCTGCCGGGCGGGTCGTTCCACATGGACATCATCGTCACCAACACCGGCCCCTCCGCGTTGGACGGCTTCATCGAGATCGTGGACACGGCGCCCACGAACATCCAGATGTCGTTCACTGGCGAGACGCACAGCAACGGGCTCACCTTCAGCCCGGGGAGCGGGGTTGCGGTGTGGAGCGGGACGCTCTCGCTCGGTTCCGGGCAGTCCGTGACGATCGCGGGCGACGCGATCGTCTCGCCGTGCTACACCGGAACGGTCACGAACCAGGCCTCCGCGTACGCGTTCACGCCGTGCGCCCACGCCGAGGTGTTCGCCCCCGTGGACAGCTTCGCGCTGACCGCGCCGGTCCTGAACTTCACCGTGTCGAAGACGCAGACGCCGGCCGCGCCGGGCGTCGGCTCGTTTGTCACCTACCGGATCGTGGTCACGAACACGGGCCAGGCGACCCTCTCCGAAGTGTACATGACGGACACCGTGGCTGCCGTCATTCCGTACTCCGCGACGGGCTTCGCCGCTCCGGCCGGGTTCAATAATCCGCCGACGTCCACGGCGGTGCCGGAGGGCAATCGGTACGACTGGTGGAGGACGGGCACGCCATTCCTGCCCGGCACTTCCCTCACGTTCACCATCACGGGCCAGGTGCAGGCCGTGTGCGCGCAGACCACCGTGAGCAACACCGCGTTCGTGACGGCGAGCGCCGGGTCGAGCTGTACCGGGGTCACCGTCAGCTCCAACGCGCCGAGCTTCACCGTGGCGGGGCCGGTGGTGAGCTTTACCGTGTCCAAGACGCAGGTTCCGGCGGGCGGCACCCTGACGGCGGGGACGTCGGTGACGTATCGCATCGTGCTCAGGAACACGGGGACGGCGACGATCGAGAACATCGTGATGACCGACACGGTCTCGCCGTTGCTGGTCAACCAGACGACGGCCGGGCCGGGTTCCCCGGTTGTCCTGGCCTCGGCGGGCGGGACCCTGTACGTCTGGGGGACGGGATCGGCCGGCCTGGGGCCGAACATGGACGTCACGCTGACCATCACCGGCCAAGTGGGGGCGGTCTGCGCGAGCGCGACGGTCATGAACCAGACGCAGGCGATCGCCTCGGCGGCGTGTCCCAGCACCTCCCAGGTCGTCGTGTCCACCCCGACGTTGTTCACGGTGGCCGGTCCGGTCCTGGCGCTCACGGTGTCCAAGACCCAGACGCCCGCCGCGCCCGTGCTCGGCGGGCCGGTGACATGGCGGATCGTCGTCACGAACACGGGCGGCGCGACGCTGGACACGATCGCGGTGCGGGACACCGTACCGACGCCGTTCACGAACGTGACGACCGCTCAGCCGCCGGCGTTCTCCTCGCCGGTCTTGTCGCAGTTGCCGTCCGGCACGCGGTACGTCTGGAGCCAGGCGGGGCTGACGATGACGCCGGGGATGTCCTACACCTTCACGATCTCGGGGCAGGTGGGCGCCGTGTGCGCCGCCGCGCCGGTGACCGCGACGGCGGTCGTGACCGGGAGCAACGCGTGCGTTTCGAGCGGGGTGACGGTCCCTGCGGGCGCCGTGGGCTTCACGGCCAACCCGCCGGTGCTGGCAATGACCGTGTCCCGGACGCAGACGCCCGCGAGTCCGGGGATCGGCGGCGCGGTGACCTACCGGGTCGTCTCGACCAACACGGGCACCGCGACCATCCAAAACATCCTGTCGCTGGACACGCTCTCGCCGGCGCTCGTCAATGTCACCGTGTTTACGACGGCTGGGCCGGCCGAGCTGTACGTGTCCGCGGGTGGAACCCTGGTCATCATGCGGGGCCAGAATATCGGCTTCCCGCCGGGGGTGTCGTTCACGATGACGGTCGTCGGACAAGTCACGACGGTCTGCGCCGCGACCTCGGTCAGCGACACGAGCTATATCTCGTTCAGCAACGAGTGCCCGAGCTCCTCCGTGAACATGACCTCGGCGTCGACGCCGTTCAACGTCTCGCCGCCGGTGCTGAGCTTCACGGTGTCCAAGACCCTGACGCCGGCGAATCCGGTCATCGGGGCGGCGTTCACGTACCGCATCGTCGTGATGAACACCGGGGCGGCCACGATCGCGAATGCGCTTGTCACCGACACGTTGCCATCGGTGCTGACCAGCGTGACGACCACCGGGGCCGGAACGCCGACCGTGTCCGCGGTGGCCGGCGGATCGCTCTACGTCTGGGCTGGGCAGGGCATCACCATGCCGCCGGGAACCGGCTTCGGGATCACGATCACGGGACAGGTGGCGGGAGTCTGCGCGGCGACGTTCGTGAGCAACACGGCGTACGTGACGCTCTCCAGCGCCTGTCCCAGCTCCTCCCAGACCGTCGGGGCCGCCGCCACGAACTTCACGGTGGTTCCGCCGACCACCACGGTGGCGGTGACGAAGAGTCACAGTGCGACGACGCTTCCCGGGCAGACGGTGACGTATAGGCTGATCGTGACGAACACCGGGAGTGCGACCCTGACGAGCTTGACGGTTTCCGACACGCTGTCCGCGCTGGTCGCGTTCGCCGGGGAGAGCAACTCCGCGGGGCTGGTCCACGCCTCGGCGGGATCCGTGCACGGCTGGGCGGGCGCCGTCGTCCTGGCGCCGCAGGGCAGCGTCACGGTCACGGTGGACGCGGTCGTGGGGTGCGGGGCGGGGACCGTGAACAACGTTGGGTTCGCGGCTGCGGCCTCGGCGTGCGGCGTCGCGCAGGCGGCGAGCGCGGTGGACAGCTTCGCGATCACGGCGTATCCGGCGGCGCTGAGCGTGGCGAAGACGGTCACGCCCGCCTCGCCCGCCGTCGGGGGGACGGTCACGTACCGGATCGTGGTGTCGAACACCGGCAGCGCGACGCTGGACGCGATCCGGCTGTCGGACACGGTGCCCGCGCTGCTCGTGGGGGCCGGATCACCGTCCGCGGGCCTGTTCGGCACCGCGACCGTGACCGGGGCGCAGTTCGACTGGAGCGCGGGTGGCCTCACCTTCCAGCCGGGACAGGCGTACACGTTCACGATCACGGGATTGGTGGGCGACGTCTGCGCGGCGACGCTGGTGAGCAACACGGCCCTGGTCAACGGCTCGTGGGCGTGTGCGGCCACGACGGCGCAGGGGAACGTCTCCCACACGGTGGCGGTGCCGGCCGTCGCGTTGGCCGCGAGCCAGACGCTGGCGCCCGCCGTACCGGGCCGGGGCGGGGAAGTGCGGTACCGGATCGTCGTGGCCAACACGGGCGTGGCGACGGTCACGGCCCTGACGGTGGTCGACACGATCCCGACGGTCATCCCTCGCTGGACGGTCTCGACGGAGCAGCCTGCCGTGTTCGGGCCGCCGGTGCTGACGGACGCTGCGGGCACGGGGACACGGTTCGTCTGGAGCGCGACCGGGCTCACGATGGGCCCGGGCGTGAGCTACACGTTCACGGTCTGGGGGACGGTGGCGCCGGTGTGCGCGGCGACGGACGTGAGCACGACGGTGGCGGCCTCGGGCTCCTCGGCGTGCGGCGCCGGGGCGGGAACGCTCAACAACGCGGCGTTCAGCCTCGCGGTCCCCGCGACGGCTTTCACGGTGGCGAAGACGCAGACCCCCGCCGCCCCGACCATTGGCGGGACGGTCACGTACCGGGTCGTCGTGACGAACACGGGGGCCGCCACGATCGGAAGCCTCAGCCTGGTGGACACCGTGTCGCCGGTGATCGTGTCGGCGACGACGGGAACGCCGTCCGGCTTCCTGCCGCCCTCCGTCGCGCAGGCGGCGGGTGGCACGCGGTACGAATGGAGCGGGCCGTTGACGTGGACCGGAAAGGCGTCCGCGCTCACGGCACGGTCCGACCTGGTGGCCGGCGTCGTCTCGGCCAAGCTGTACGCGGTGGGCGGCTACAACGGCGGCTTCCTGTCCACGGTGGAGGAGTACGATCCGGGGACCAATAGCTGGGCGGGGAAGGCGGCGATGCCGACGGCGCGGTCCGACGCGGCGGCCGAGGTGGTGAACGGCAGACTGTACGTGTTCGGCGGTTGGAACGGAGGATGGCTGCCGACGGTGGAGGCCTTCGATCCGGGGGCGAACGCGTGGGCGGGGAAGACGGCGATGCCGGCCGCGCGGGACAAGCTGGCGACCGGGGTGATCGGCGGCAAGGTGTACGCGGTGGGCGGGTACAACGGGTCGTGGCTGGCCACGGTGGCGGCCTACGACCCGGGGACGGACAGCTGGTCGGCGAGGACGGCGATGCCGACGGCCCGCGGGCAACTGGCGGCCGGGGTGGTTGCGGCCAAGCTCTACGTGGTGGGCGGATACAACGGGACCTGGCTCACGACCCTGGAGGTCTACGATCCGGAAACCGACACGTGGGCGGCGAAGGCGGCGATGCCGACGGCGCGCGGGCAGATGACGATCGGCGTCGTTTCGTCCAAGCTGTACGTGCTGGGCGGAAGCGACGGGACCAGACTGGCGACGGTGGAGTCCTACGATCCGGGGACGGACACGTGGGCGGCGAAGCCGGCACTGCCGGCGGCCCGTTCCGACCTCGCCGCCGGGGTGATCAACGGAAAGATGTACGCGGTGGGCGGGTACGGCGTGGCCTATCTGGGGACGCTCGAGGAAGGCTTCCCGGGCATGGCGCCGGGCGTCGCGTACACGTTCACGGTGACGGGGCAGGTGGGGGCCGTGTGCGCGAGTACGCCGGTGACGAACACGGCCTGGGTGAGCGCGGGCGAGGGATGCGGAGCGCAGGTGCAGCAGAGCGCCGCGGCCGGCTTCACCGTGGCGGCACCCGCTACGGCGGTGGCGGTGACGAAGAGCCACGCCCCGGCGAC
>CAYHEI010000142.1:0-7366 GCA_964355385.1 uncultured bacterium
ATCTGGCCCTCTCCGTTCTGCTCGCCGCCGGGCTCGACGGCATCAGCCGGTCGCTCACGCCGCCGGACCCGGCGGAGGGCGACCTCTTCCATCTGGACGATGCGGAGCGCCGGAACCGGGGTATCCGTTCCCTGCCCGGCAGCCTCACCGAGGCGACCGACCTGGCCGCCGCCAGCCCGCTCGTTCGCCGGGCGCTCGGCGACCACGTCTTCGAGAACTTCATCCGGAACAAGCGCATCGAATGGGATCGCTTCCGGTGCCACGTGACGGACTATGAGATCTCGAAGTATCTCCCGGTTCTTTAGTGCGAAGGTCGCCCCCGCCAGGCGGGTGCGACACAACGCACGCACGGCCGGACGCCATGGCATAGCCATGGCGTCCGCGGGCGGTCGGCAGGAGCCGACCCGCGGACTAACGCTCCTCGCTCGCCCGGAGTCCGGGCTGTGACACCCCTCGGCCCCTCCCTGCGCCTCCTCTTCTGGGAGACGACCGCGGGCTGCAACCTGCGCTGCGTCCACTGCCGCCGGCTGGACGTGCTCGAGACCCTCGCGCACGACGACCTGAGCACCGCGCAGGGGATGAACCTCATCGACCAGATCGCGGAATTCGCGAAGCCCATCCTCGTCTTCTCGGGCGGGGAGCCGCTCATGCGGCCGGACATCTTCGAGCTGATCGCGCACGCGAAGGCGCGCGGTCTGCGCGCGGCGCTCGCGACCAACGGCACGAAGATCGACGCGACGCTGGCGTGGCGAATCCGGGACGCCGGGATCGACCGCGTGGCCATCTCGCTCGACGGCGCCCTGCCCGCCACGCACGACAGCTTCCGCGGCATCCCGGGCGCCCACACGAAGGCCGTGGCCGCGCTCACCGCCCTGCACGCGCTGGGCGTGAGCACGCAGATCAACTTCACGGTCGCGCGGCACAACGTGGCGGAGGTGCCGCGCATCTACGACCTGGCGCTGGAACTGGGAGCCGCGGCCCTGCACTTCTTCATGCTCGTCCCGGTCGGCTGCGGCGTGGCGATCGCGGATCGCGAGATGCTTTCGGCGGAGGAATACGAGCGCTGGCTCGTGTGGCTGTACGAACGGGAGCGTGAGGGCAAGATCGAGATGAAGGCGACGTGCGCCCCCCATTACTTCCGCGTCGTGCGGCAGGACGGCCGGCATCCGCCCGCCAGCCACCACCGGCAGGCGGCGGCCGGCGGCGACGGCATGCCCGCCCTGCATCAAGTCACGCGCGGCTGCCTGGCCGGCGTGGGGGTCGCGTTCGTGTCCCACACCGGCGAGGTGTTCCCGTGCGGCTACTTGCCGGTCTCCGCGGGGAACGTCAAGCGCAGCCCGCTCAAGGAGATCTGGGACGGCGCGCCGGTGTTCGCGGGGCTCCGGCAGCCGGAGCGGCTGGGGGGCAAGTGCGGGGCCTGCCACTTCAAGGTGATCTGCGGCGGCTGCCGGGCGCGCGCCTACGCCGCGACGCGCGACTGGCTCGCGGAGGAGCCGTTCTGCGGCTACGTGCCGGAGGGCTACCGCTTGGAAGCCGAGCATGCCGCGACCTGAGGCGTCGCGCGCCGGCATTCCCTGGGAACGCTATCCCTGGGCGACCGCGGACGTGCGGAGGAAGTTCAACACCCTCGTGCAGCGTCCCAGCGAGCGGGAGATCCGGAAATGGTGCCGCCGCGGGCCCGGCAGCGTCTTCGACCCCGGCTGCGTCCTCTTCTACCGCGATCACCTTCCCCTGGGCAGCTCTCTCCTGGTCGAGGGAAGCGTCTCGCTGGACCTGGGGCGGGGTGGACGTCCCGGCCGCGCGGTGCTGATCGAGGCCCCGGCCCTGCTGGGCGCCTGGTACGCGCTGCAGCACGCCTCCTATCCGGCGACCGCCCGCGCGCCGACGCGGGCGGTGGTCTGCCTCGTCCCCCGGTCGGAGATTCCGCGTCTTGAAACCCTCGCGCGGCACGCCGGAGCGCTCGTCGGGAGCTGATCGAGGAACCGAAGGTTTCTCCCGCTCGTGCTCGCCCGCTGAACAGGGCCGGCCGCGCCGCGTACGGCACGCGGGCCCTGCGCGCCCGTACCCGCGCCGCTTCGCCGCACGAGGTGTTGCGCCTGGCCGCGGAGGCGTCCGCCGTGCGGCGGCCGGGCTCCGGACCGCCGGATCTCTGCGGGCTCGCGAACGTGAAGTCCGGGGCCTGCCCGGAGGACTGCTCCTACTGCGCCCAGTCGGCCTCCGCGAGCGCGGGCACGACCGTCTACGGCATGCTCCCCGTCGCGGCCCTCGTCACGCGCGCCAAGGCGGTCGAGGCGGCCGGGGCCCATCACGTCTGCCTGGTCGCCAGCGGACGGGGACCAGCGCCCGCCGAGCTCGCGGCGGTGTGCCGGGCGGCGGAAGAGATCCGGCGGACGACCGCGCTGGCCGTGTGCGCGTCCCTGGGGATTCTCGGCGAAACCGAGGCCGCGAGCCTGCGCACCGCGGGGGTGAGCCGGTACAACCATAATCTGGAGACCTCCGAACGGTACTTCCCGAGCATCTGCCGCACCCACACGTGGCGTGACCGGTGGGGGACGGCGCTCGCGGTCAAACGCGCCGGGCTCGCGTTGTGCTGCGGAGGCATCCTGGGTCTGGGAGAGACCGACGAGGACCGCCTCGACCTCCTCACGGCGCTGCAGGCGCTTTCGCCCGAGGTCGTCCCGCTGAATTTCCTCAACCCTCGTCCCGGGACGCCGCTGTCCGGTGCTCAACCTCTCACTCCGCTTGAAGCCGTCAAGTACATCGCCGTGTATCGGCTCGGCCTGCCCGACGCGGTCATCAAGCTCGCGGGCGGGCGCGAGGGCGGGCTGCGCTCCCTGCAGGGCCTCGCGCTCCTCGCCGGAGCCGACGGGATCGTCATCGGGGGCTACCTGACCACGGCCGGCCGGCCTCCCGCCGAGGACTTGCAGCTGCTCGCCGACACGGGCTGGGGCGCGCGCGCCCGGCCCTGACCCGTTTTCACCGGTCGGACGCCGCCGCCGATCGGCAGGAGCCTCCAGGCCCGTCCGGGGAATTGACCTCCGCGGCGGGAGTGTGGTTGAATAACCATAATGCAGATCAACGTGGTCATGATTAGACCGTGCTGACCATCAGTTCGCGGACCGATGCGGCCCTGCGCGCGGTGCTGGCCCTGGCACGGCCCGGCGGTGGGCCGGCGGACGTCACGCCGGTGTCCGGCATCGCCGCGCGGACCCGCCTCTCGCGGCCGTTTCTTCAGCAGGTGCTGCTGTCCCTCAAGCACCGGGGACTCGTGGTCAGCCGGGCCGGCCGCCGGGGCGGCTACCGGCTCTCCAAGCCGGCGAACGAGATCTCGGTGGGCGACGTCTTGCGCGCGATGCAGGGCGATCTGGCGCCCATGGCCTGCGCTTCCGCGACCGGGCGCGCCGCGTGCCCGGAAGCCGCGACCTGCTCCCTGCGGCCGGTCTGGACGAGGATGCGTCTCGCGGCCGAAGGCGTCGTCGACCGCGTGTCCATCCGTTCGCTGGCGAAGCGATGAACGACACCGAACGAGACGGATTCCGCCCGCTGTCCGCCCTGCGCGTGGGCGACGCGGCGGTGATCGACCGGCTGGACGGCGACGACGACGCCATGCTGCACCTCATGGAACGGGGGCTGACCGGCGGAGAACGCGTCCGGCTGATCCGCGTCGCGCCGCTGGGCGGTCCGCTGGAAGTCGAGCTGATGGGCTACCGGCTCGCGATCCGCCGCGCCGAGGCGGACCGGATCCTGGTGCGGAGCGAACCATGACGCTGGCGGTCGCAGGCAATCCCAATTCCGGCAAGACGACGCTCTTCAACCGTCTGACCGGTTTGCGGCAGAAGACGGCGAACTACGCCGGAGTCACCGTGGAAGGCAAGGAAGGCGATTTCGCGGTCGCGGGCAACCGCGTCCATCTGATCGACCTCCCCGGCACCTACGCCCTCACTCCCCAGTCCGAGGAACAACGGATCGCCGCCCAGGTGATCCTGGGGCTGCATCCCGGCGTCCCCCCCGTGGACGGCGTCCTGGTGGTGGTCGACAGCACCTGCCTCGAGAAGAGCCTCTACCTCGCTCTCCAGATCATCGAAACGGGTCTCCCCACCCTCGTCGTCCTGAACATGGCGGATGAGCTGGCGCTGCGCGGAGGGGTGATCGATGTCCCGCAGCTGTCGCACCGGCTCGGCGTCCCCGTGGTGTCCGTCTCGGCGACGCGGGGCGAAGGCCTCGAGGAACTCCGGAAAGCGATCGGCCGGTGGGTCGCCCACCCACCCGAACGGCGCGGCGGCACGGCCGTCCTGCCGCTGCCGAACCTGGCCGAGGCGAACCGGCGCCGGTTGGCGGCGAAGCACCTGGCGCGGGCGGTCATGCCGCGGGCGCTCGATCCCCACCCGTGGTCGGACCGCGTGGACGCTCTCGTGATGCACGCCTTCTGGGGCCCCCTGATCTTCGCCGGGGTCGTGCTCGTGGTCTTCCAGTCCATCTTCGCCGGCGCCCGGCCCGTGATGGAGCTCCTGGATCGGGGGTTCACCACGCTCGCCGGGCTGATCCGGGACGGCCGCCCGGGGAGCCTCCCGGCGAGCTTCCTCGCGGACGGCGTGGTGGCCGGCGTGGGGTCGGTCGTGACCTTCCTGCCCCAGATCCTCATCGTGTTCTTCTTCCTGGCCATGCTCGAGGACTCCGGCTACCTGGCCCGGGCGGCGCTCATCATGGACAAGCTGATGAGCCGGATCGGCCTGCAGGGCAAGTCCTTCCTGCCGCTCATGAGTTCCTACGCATGCGCCATCCCCGGTATCCTGGCCACCCGCACCATCGAGAACAAACGGGACCGGCTCGCGACCATCTGCATCGCGCCGTTCATGACGTGCAGCGCCCGGTTGCCGCTGTACGCGCTGCTCATCGGTGCCTTCATTCCCGACCGCCCGGTTCTGGGACGGCTGTTGGGCCTGCGCTCCGCGACGCTCCTCGGCCTCTACGCCCTGGGGTTCGGCGCCGCCCTCCTGACGGCCCGGATCTTGAAGAGCTCGATCCTCAAATCCGACCGGATGCCGTTCTACATGGAAGTTCCTCCGTATCGCATCCCCGCGGCCAAGACGGTGCTGCTGATGCTCTGGGACCGGGCCCGGGTCTTCCTGGAAAAGGCCGGGACGATCATTCTCGCCGTGAGCATCCTCATGTGGTTCTTGGCGAGCTTCCCGCGGACCGACGGTCACGCGGAGTTGCAGCATTCGTTCGCGGGCCGCCTGGGCGCGTGGATGGAGCCGGTCATCCAGCCGCTGGGGTTCAACTGGCGGATCGGCATCGGCCTCGTGTTCGCGCAAGGCGCCCGGGAGGTGATCGTGAGCACCCTCGCCACGATCTACCGCGTGAGCGCGGACGGGACGGCGATGCAGAGCCTCGCCTCCTCGCTCCGGCAGGACATGACGCCGCTCGCGGCGGTCTCGCTGCTGGTCTTTTTCGCCCTCGCCATGCAGTGCATGTCCACGATGGCCGTGGTGCGGCGGGAAACGGGCGGCTGGAAGATCGCGATACTGCTGTTCCTGTACATGAACGCGCTCGCGTACGGCGCCTCGCTCGTCGTGTATCAAGGAGGGCGCTGGCTTGGATTCGCGTGAGGCCGCTCGCGCCATGGTGGCCTGCGGCCGCTGCGGATACGTGTATGACCCGATCATCGTCAGCCCCGCGTGCGGGTCGTGTCCGCTCTCGCCCCAATGTCTCGTCGCGTGCTGCCCAAGCTGCGGCGCCACGGAGCAAGAAAAGGGCACTGACGTTCGCCGGCCGCGCGGCGCGGCTCCGACCCCTGCCCCGTAAGGACTGACGAGCCTCAGCCTTATCGCGTGAGGGCCGTCATCCCGGCCTCCCCCGCGCCGCAAGGCACAATGGGGCGTGAACAAACGGGACTGGCGGAGGTTCCCGGCCGCGGGCTGGCGTCAGCTCGGCGGCGTGAGCCTGTTTCTCGTGCTGGCGCCGGCCGTGCTGGCCGCCTGCATCCTGGGCGGCGTCATCCCGCAGGGCGAGGACGCGGCCCCCTGGGCCCGGCTCCTGGGCCTCGACGCGATCTTCTCCCGCCGCTGGTTCCTGGCGCTCCTCGGGCTGCTGGGCTTGAACCTCGCCGCCTGCTCCCTGCAGCGCCTGCGCACCCTCCGCCTTCCGGTCTGGCTGACGCACGTGGGCATGTTGGTGATCCTCCTGGGAGGCCTCCTGACCGGCCTCGCCAGCCGGCACGCCACGCTGGTCCTGGAGCCGGGGAAGACCGTCGCGGAAGCCCCCGCCCGAGACGGCACGTCCCTCGCGCTGCCATTCTCCGTCCGGCTCGTACGCTTCACCGTGGAAAAATACGGGACGGACCGCCACCTCCTCGCCGCCGCCCCCGGCGAGGAACTCCCGCTGGAGACCGGACGCGCCGCCGACCTCGGCCGGGGTGTCACGGCACGCCTCCTCACCGCGTATCCGGATTTCATGATGGGCGACCACGGCCCCACCACACGGTCGGCGGACCCGCGCAACCCCGCCGCGCTCGTGGAAATCAGGCGCGGCGGGAAGGCGTCCCGCCTCTGGCTGTTCGAGCGCTTCCCCCTCTTCTACCGTGAGCACGGAACGGACAAGGGACTGCCGGACCTGCTCTACCGCTTCACGCCGGCCCGGGTCAAGCAGTTCGTCAGCGAGCTGGAGGTACTCGAAAACGGAAAGGTCGTGGCCGCCCCGCGGGTCGCGGTCAATTCGCCGCTGCACCGGCGGGGCTGGCGACTCTACCAATCCGGCTACGACCCGGCGCGGCCCGGGGTGTCCATCCTCCAAGTGTCCCGGGATCCGGGAACGCCCGTCGTCTACCTCGGGTTCGTGCTGCTCCCCCTGGGACTCCTCTTGACCGCGTTCGACCGGAGGGGGAAATGACCGAGGGAACGTGGCTCAACGTCGCGCTCGTGGGCGCCGGTGGCGCGCTGTTCGGCGGCGGCTGGGGCGCGGTGCGCGGTCACGAGCGCTCGAAGTGCGGCCGCGTGCTGCTCGCCGCGACCGGCGTCGCGCTGGGTGGAGCGCTTGTCGCCCGCTGGCGAGCCGCGGGCCACGCGCCGCTCTCCAGCCAGTACGAGTCGCTCGTGTTCGTCGCCTTCGCCACCGCCTGGAGCACGTTCGCCTGGCGCGGTTCGCCGGCGTGGGCCAACGCGCTTGCCGGCTTGGGGGTCGCGCTGCTGCTGGGGCTCGCGGCGCTGGTCCGGGGACCCGCCGAACCCCTCGTCCCGGCGCTCCAGTCCAACTGGCTGCTCATCCACGTCGCGATCACGATGACCGCTTACGCCGTCTTCCTCCTCGCCGCGGGCGCGGGCGGCTGGCTCTTGCTCCGCGGACGGCTGCCCGGGCCGCCGCCGAACCC
>CAYHEI010000143.1:0-7361 GCA_964355385.1 uncultured bacterium
CGGAGAGATGGCCGAGTGGACGAAGGCGGCGGACTCGAAATCCGCTGTGGGGGCAACTTCACCGGGGGTTCGAATCCCTCTCTCTCCGGATTGCTTGGCTCCAGTTATACTAGCCGCATGGGCTACCGAGAGCCGGTCGCGCCGGAGGCATACAGGCGGCAGAACGCTGCCCTCGCGGCGATGTCGGACGGCGCGAAACTGGCCCAGGCGCTGAAGCTCTCCGAGGTGACCCGGAGCATGTTGCGCAGCGCCCTGCGCCGAGCCGGTCCGGGCGCCACCGAGGAGGAGCTGCACCGCCGCTATCTCGCGCGGCTGCAAGAATGTCACAAGAGGATCTCCTAGCCCGCATTCTCCGCCTCCTGGAAGAGCGGGAGGTCGAGTATTTCCTGACCGGTTCTCTGGTGTCGAGCATGCAGGGCGAGCCTCGCGCGACCCATGATATCGATTTTGTGATTGAAGACCGAGTCCCGCTTGTCGCCGATCTTCAAGCCGCGTGTCAGGCTCCGCGGTTCTACCTGGACGAGATTGCTGCGCGCGAGGCGATGGCTGCACGATCCTCGTTCAACTTGATCGATTCGGAGGAAGGGTTGAAGGTGGACTTCTGGCTTCTGGACGGGAAGGCGTACGACCGTTCCCGGATCGCCCGCCGTGTGCGCACGACCGTTCCGGTCGGCGCATGCTGGGTCTCAAGCCCCGAGGACACCATCCTCATCAAGCTGGTGTGGTGCAACCGGTCCGGCTTCAGCGAGAAGCAATTCTGGGACGCGCTCCGTGTGTTCGAGGTCCAGTCCCGAACGCTCGATCTCGCGTATCTGGAGTTGTGGGCCGACCGCCTCGGCGTCAGGGAGCTGTGGAACCGGTTGAAGGGAGAGGCCAAACCGCTCTGACGGTTTGTGCGCTCTAGCATGCCGCTGAAGAAGTCTCCACGGTGCCTGGGCGGGCCGGCGCACACTGGGCCTCCGCACCGGTCGTACAGCGCCCGATCAGCCTCATCCGGCCCGACCCCCCCCGAGCAGGAAGGGACCTCTTCAGCGGCCTGCTAGTCTTTCGGCGTGGAAGGGATGGCGGCCGGATCGGCCTTGAGGAATCCTGCGAGCGCGTGCCCCAGGATGTTCTCTTGCGGATACGCGTGGCCGAGGTGCTGCCGGAAGCCCTCGGCGTACCGGACGCCGCAGTGTTCCCCGTACCCGCGCGCCAGCCGTTCGTTCTCGAGCAGGTACTGGTCGATGCCGTGGTGGGAGCGCAGCCACTCCCGCTGGCTCACGTGGCAGGCGAGCGCGCGCTCGCGGACGGCGAACGTCGTGGTAACGTCGATCCGGAACATGGGAACCACCGGGCGGCCCAGGAGGTCCTTCCCCTCCAGCGCGTCCGCGTAGTAGAGCGCCGGAATCGGCTTGCCCGTCGCCGGTGAGGCGGTCTTGTACAGCGGCACCCCCGCGGTGAAGCAGGCCATGCGGACCAGGCGGGAGCATTCCTCGTGGTCGGGGAGATAGTCCTCCGGGGAGTGGGTGATGACGACGTCCGGTGCGAACCGGCGCAACTGCTCGACGACGGCGACGAGCTGTTCGGGGCAGTAGTGGAGCGTGAAATCGTCCAGTCCGGCCCAGGCGTAGGCGCCGCCGACGACCGCCGCGCCCGCCTCGGCTTCCTTGAGCCGGCGCGCGTGGATCGCCTCCCGCGTCTCGGTGGTGGAGCCCAGGTCGCCGCCGCACAGGGTCACCGTCGCCATCGTCCAGCCACGGTCCACGAGCAGCTTGAGCGTGCCCGCGCAGAGCAGCTCCATGTCGTCGGGGTGGGCGAACACGGCCAAGACGGTCGGCATCGTCCGCATTGTACAATCCTTCCGATGTCCGATATTCGACGCGTGGAGCTGCTGGAGTGGTGCCGGGTCCCCGCGGACCGGCTGGCGAGTCACCCGGGCCGGAAGGTGCCGTTCGAGCTTGTCGCGGACGCGCAGGTCATGGGGGAGCGGATGGCCGCGGCGCTGGCGGACGAGATCGCGGCCGGCGCCAAGCGGGGCAAGCCCACCCGCGCGATCGTGCCCTGTGGCCCCAACGCCTGGTACGCCCCCTGGCGGCGGCTGGTGAACGAGCGGAAGCTCAGCTTGCGGGACCTGCACGTCTTCCACATGGACGAGTGTCTGGACTGGCAGGGGCGTCCGCTTCCGGCCGGGCATCCGTACAACTTCCGGACGTTCATGGAGCGCGAGTTCTACGGCGGAATCCCTCCGGAGCTGGCTGTTCCGCCGGCGCAGCGCCACTGGCTGTTGCCTTCGACGCTGGAGGCCGTGGCCGCCGCACTCGCCGCGGAGCCCGCGGACATCACGTTGGGCGGTTGGGGGCAGGACGGGCACGTCGCGTACAACCAGGCCCGGCGGCATCCGTACAGCGCGGTGACGCTCGAGGACGTCGCGGGCTCCACGGCGCGCATCCAGGAGAACAACTGGGACACCATCCTGGCGCTGGCGCAGCGCACGTTCGGGTCCGCGTGGCAGTTCGTCCCGCCGATGTCGGTGACGCTCGGCGTGAAGGAATGCCTCGGCGCGCGTAAGGTGCGCGTGTACAGCGACACGGGCGCGTGGAAGCAGACCGCGCTACGCGTGGCCCTGTTCGGCCCGCCGACCGCGGAGTATCCGATGACGCTGCTGCAGCGGCATCCCGACGCCCTGATCACCGCCACCCAGGAGACGGCCCGCCACCCGATCAGCGAACATCCGGAGTGGGAATTGATTTGATCCCTCTTCGCCGCAGCCTGCTCGTGGGAACGGGTGGGATCGGGTCGGGGATGTTCCTCGAATTGCAGGGCGATGAGACGCTCGGCCGCAATGAGAGCCGCGCCGTGCGCTGGCGCGAGTTCCGCGACTACTGCAAGCTGCACATCGTCGCCCACTACCCCGCGGTGCTGCTGCGCGACCGCCTGACGGTGCTGCCGGTCGGGCGCGTCGGGGCGGACGACGTGGGGCGCCGGATGAAGGGGGAGATGACGGAGGCCGGCATGGACGTGTCCTTCGTGACCGAGACGGCGGGGGCGCGGACGCTCTTCTCCGTCTGCTTTCTCTATCCGGACGGCGCCGGCGGCAATCTGACCGTGTCGCGGAGCGCGAGCGACCGGGTAGAGCCAGCGGATGTCGAGGCCGTGGCGGCCCGCTGCGCGGGCGCTCCGGGCGGAGGCATCGCCCTCGCGGCGCCGGAGGTCCCGCTGGCCGCGCGCGTGCGGCTGCTCGAGCTGGCGACCGGGTGGGGCTTCTTCCGGGCGGTGGCGGTGCGGTCGGGCGAGGTGGAGGAGGCCGTGCAGGCGGGACTCTTCCGGGCGGCGGACCTGGTCTCGTTGAACGAGGATGAAGCGCGGACGTTGGCGGCGGCCCCCGCGCAGGCGCGCGCCGAGGACTGCCTGGACGCCGTGGCCCGGCGGCTGAAGGCGGAGCAGCCGGCCGTCCGCATCGCGGTGACGGCGGGCCGGCGCGGCGCGCACGTTTGGACCGCCGGACGGTGGACCGTCGTTGCGCCGTGCCCGGCCGAGGCGGTCAACACCGCCGGGGCGGGGGATGCCTTTCTGGGCGGGTTGCTCACGGCCGAGGCGGCGGGGCTGCCGATCGTTCCGGACGGGGCGCAGCTCGCGACGCTGATCGCCTCGGCCAAGGTGACGTCCCGCGACACGATCCACCTGGGGTTGAACCGGGCGTTGTTGCGGCGACACGCCGAGGCGGCGGGGTTCGTGCCGGCGCCCGGGGTGACGGCCTTCCTGCGCGACGCGTGAAGCGCCGCATCCTGCTGACCGGCTCGGCCGGCGGCGTGGGGACGATGTTCCGCGACTGGGCCGGGGACCGGTACGACTTCGTCTGCTTCGACCGGAACCCGACCCCGGGCGCGCCGGACGCGGTGGTCGGCGACCTGACCGACCTCCCCGCGCTGGAACGCGCCGCCGCGGGCTGCGACACGCTGGTCCACCTCGGCGCGTATCCCAACCCGGCGGACTTCCTCTCGGTCATCGTCCCCAACAACATCGTGGGCGCGTATCACGCCTACGAGGCGGCCGCGCGCGCGAAGCTGCGCCGCGTGGTGTTCGCGAGCAGCCTGCAAGTGGAGGAGGGGTATCCGCGCGGCACGTTCGTGTCGGTGGACATGCCCGCCCGGCCGGTCAATCCGTACGCCGTGAGCAAGGCCTTCGGCGAGAACCTCGGGCAGGTGTACTCCCGGCGGCACGGGCTCTCGGTGATCTGCCTGCGCTTCGGGCACGTGGTCGTCCCGTCCAAGGAGGCCTTCCTGCTCGCCCGCGCGGCGATCCCCAGCGTCGTGTCCCTGACCGCACGGGACGGATGCGAGATCATTTCCCGCGCCATCGACGTCGAAGGCGTGGACTACGCCGTCGTGGACGCGTTCAGCCGGAACGCGGCGCAGATCCGCGACCTGAAGCCGCTGCGGGACATCCTGGGCTACGAACCCCAGGACGACGCCTACGCGCTGTGGGGCGTGCGGAAGTGACCCGGGTGCTGCTGACGGGCGCGGCGGGTGGCATCGGGACCGCGTTCCGGGAGGCGATGCGCGACCGGTTCTCCTTCGTCTGCTTCGACCGGGTGGCGACGCCCGGGGAGCCCGGCGCCGTCGTCGCGGACCTGACGGACCTGCCGGCGCTGGAGCGGGCCGCCGCGGGGTGCGACGCCGTGGTGCACCTCGCCGCGCGGCGGGACGAGGACGACTTCCTGACCCGCATCCTGCCGGACAACATCGTCGGGACGTACCACGTGTTCGAGGCGGCCCGCCGGGCCAAGGTGGGGACGTTCGTGTTCGCGAGCTCGGTGCAGGCGGAGGAGCGCCCGGAGCGGGGGATGGTCACGCCCGACCAGCCGCCCGTGACGCTCAATACCTACGCCGCGAGTAAGGTGCTGGGCGAGCACCTGGGGCTGATGTACGCGCACCGGTACAAGATGGCGGTGATCTGCCTGCGCATGGGGTGGGTGTCGCTTCCCGTCGATCTCGAGGAGCTGAAGGGGCACGGGCGGGGAGCCTTCACGACCGTCCTCACCGTCCGCGACTGCTGCGGCATCCTGGCGGCCGCCGTGACCGCGGCGGGGGTGGAATACGCCATCCTGCCCGCGATGAGCCGAAACGCGGCGGCCATCCGCGATCTGTCGCTGCTGGAACGGACGATCGGCTACGCGCCGCAGGATGACGCGCTGGAGCTGTTTGATCGCGGAGCGTTCTGACCGGCGCCGCCTCGCGGCGGCGGCGCTCCTGGCGGCGCTCGCCTGTGCGGCGTCGGCCGCCGCGGAGCCGGACTCGTGTTCGCAGGACGTCGTCTGCCTGGAAGCCCGCGAGACGTCCGGCGCCGTCGAGCTGTGGGTCCGCCATCTCGCCACCTACGAGATCACGCTGACGCTGCGGGCGTCCCTCTCCAACATGACCCCGGACGTGCCGCTGCCCATCACGCGAACCATCCAGCGGGGCATGCACGCGCGGCTGGTGACCTTGCGGGTGCGGGAACGGGGGCAAGGGTGGAGCTGGCACTACGACTATCACTGGGTCCGGGGCATCCGGGAGGCCCGCCACGACGACACGTACGTCTACACGCTGCCGTACGCGGCCGGGACACGGAGGGAAGTCATGCAAGGCTGGAACGGCTGGTTCAGCCACCGGGGGGACGACCGGTACGCGGTGGACTTCGACCTGGCGGAAGGGACGATGGTCTACGCGGCGCGCGGGGGGGTCGTGGTGGGCGTGATGGAAGAACGCAGCGAAGGCGGGACGGAGGAGCGGCTCAAGGACCTGGGCAACTTCGTGCTCGTGCGGCACGTGGACGGCACCGAGGCGGAGTACTACCACTTCCAGCAGGACGGCGTGCTGGCGGAGGTCGGGCAGGAGGTGAAGCCCGGGGACGCGCTCGGGTTCTCGGGCCGGGTCGGCTACACGTCCGGTCCGCACCTCCACTTCATGGTGTACAAGGCCGTGGACGGCTACAAGCGCGAATCCATCCCCGTGCGCTTCGCGGCGGTGGAAGAGGGCATCACGTCCACGATTCGCCGGGGCCGGGGCTACACCAGACCGAAATAAAGGGTCGGCGCGCTACCAGTCAGCTACGCTTCCATCATCATGGAAGTACTGCATGTGCTTCCCTTCCTTGTATGGGTGCTGCGCGCAGACCTTCTCGTTGACCTCGAGCCCCAGCCCCGGACGGTCGCCGGGATGCACGTGCCCGTCCACGATCTTCATCGGGTGCGAGACAAACTCGTCGCGCCACGGGACGTGCCGCTGGAGGATCTCCTGGATCAGGAAGTTCGGGGTCGCCATGTCGAGATGCAGGCAGGCCTGGGTGTTGACCGGCCCCAGCGGGTTGTGCGGCGCGACGGAGCAGTAGTAGGCCTCGGCGAGGGTAGAGATCTTCCGCGTCTCGGAGATCCCGCCGCAGTGCGCGGGGTCCGGCTGGACGACCTCGCAGGCGCGTGCCTCCATGAGCGGGGTGAACTCGAACCGGGTGACGAGCCGCTCGCCGGTGGCGATCGGAATCTTCACCTCGCGCGCGACCTTGGCCATGCCGTTCACGGAGTAGGGCAGCACGGGCTCCTCCAGGAAGAGCAGCCCCAGCCCCTCGAGCGCCTGTCCGTACCGGCAGCCCATCGCCGGCGTGCAGCGGCCGTGCAGGTCCACCATGAGGTCCACGTCGTCGCCCACGGCCTTGCGGATCTCGGTCATCTGCCGTTCCACCTGCTTGAGCGCCGCCAGGCCCTCCACCGGCCGGTTGAACCGCGACGGCCCGCACTTGAGCGCGGTGAGGTTGCCGGTGGTGAGGCTCGCCTTCGCGGTGTCGCCCAGGGAGAGCGGCTTCTTGCGCGTCTTCCCGTCCCCCGTCATGTGTCCGTACACGCGCACCTTGTCGCGCACCGCGCCGCCCAGGAGCTGGTACACGGGCGCGCCCAGCGACTTGCCCAGGATGTCCCAGCACGCCTGGTCGATGCCGCTGATCGCGGAGAGGACCGCTACGCCGCCGCGGTAGAAGGCCTGCCGGTAGAGGATCTGCCAGACGTGCTCGACCCGCCGGGGGTCCTGGCCCTTGACGAGCTGGAACATATCCGTGATCGCGCCCGCGACCGCGTTGGGCTTCCACTCGAGCGACCCCTCGCCCCAGCCCCACAGGCCGGCGACGTCGGTCTCGACCTTCACGAACACCCAGTTCATGTTTCCGGCGTTGACGAGGATCGGCTTGATCGCGGTGATTTTCACGGTGACGAGATCATACCAAATGAGCGTGCTGGAGCGATGGACGGCGCGAGCGGAAGCGAGCGCCTCGGCGGGCGGTGGTTCGCCCACGCCCCCCGGCGTGTTGGGGAGGGGCAGGTTCCGCTTTTAAAAGTCACGGGGGGGGGGTGC
>CAYHEI010000144.1:0-7327 GCA_964355385.1 uncultured bacterium
TTCACCGGGCTCCCCCCGTTCATTGCCACGCTGGGCATGCTCTCGATCGCGCGCGGTGGCGCCTACTTCCTGTCGGGGGGCCGCACCATCTCCAGCCTGCCCGAATCGTTCACCGGGTTCGGACAGGGGTTCGTCGGCGGCGTCCTGCCCTGGCCCGTCGTCGTCATGCTCGCGGCGACAGCCGCCGGAGCCGTCCTGATGCGCTTCACGGTCTTCGGCCGCGCGGTTCACGCGCTGGGCGGCAGCGAGGAGGCTGTCGTCCTTTCGGGGGTGAGCGCCGTCCGGCTCAAGCTGTGGGTGTACGCGCTCGCGGGGCTCTTCGCGGGCATCGCGGGCGTGACGTACGTGGCGCGGTTCGGCTACGGCGCCTCCACGGCGGGAGTCGGGTACGAACTGCAAGTCATCTCCGCCGTGGTGATCGGCGGCACCAGTCTCGCCGGCGGCGACGGCACCGTCCTGGGCAGCATGCTCGGCGCGGCGGTCATGGGCCTACTCACGAACGGCCTCACGCTCATGAACATCCCGGAAGAGTACAACCAGTTCGTCGTGGGCCTGGTCATCATTCTCGCGGTCCTCGCCGACCGCTGGCGGCACCGGAGGGCGCGGGCGTAGTCGGCGCGGCTTTGACCACCTGCTGTCAAAGACGCGTTCCAGGGGCTTGGCGAGGACCCGGAAGCCGCCCATGCTGGACTCGAGGAAGCACCGATGGCCTTGACCGATCGCTCGCTGCTCGGCCGGACGGACCTGTTCACCCTGGTCCGGCGGCGCGTGGAGGAACTGAGGCTGGCCGCGGCAGCGCTCGAGGGGATGGCCCGGGAGGATGCTGCGGATGCATTCGGTCGTGGTCATCCCCTGGCCATGTCCCTGAACCGGCTCGCGGACATGCTTGATGCGGAGACGCGAGGCCTGTGCCCGGAGTGCCGGACCATCGAAGTGATCGAGTCGGTCTATGTGATCCGGCGGCGACGCCCCTCGCGCGTGGCCGAACGACCCGCCGCCTACCTGTCCGCGACCCGCCTCTTTCCGGCCCTGCCGGAGCACCGGGAGATCAGCGCCGCCGGATTGGCCTTGAACATCTCGGCGACGCGGAACAACGACGTGAGAGAGTGAGGCCGCCCCGCCTCGAGCTGCTGGTAGTGCCGCACCGAGAACCCGTAGTCCAGCACGTCCTCCTGGACCATCCCCCGCTTCAACCGTAGCGCCCTGTAACGTTTTCCCAGCTCCCGGTACTCCCGCGCAAAGCGGTGTTCCATCCCTTCCAGGATGGACGGGCACGAGCAGAATCACCACGAGCAGATTAGCGTTGTCTATGGTACGTTAGCTACGAACCACGCCATGAACTCTGAGGAAAGCGCAAGGACTGCGGTGTAGAGGAGGGTACGGGATGCAGAGGGGACGCCCCGCTTCTTTCTCGCCATGGATCGTCCGGTACGGAGCTGGCATGGCCATGCTGCTGCTCCTCCATCAAGCCCAGCCATTGCGTGCGGCCACGGCGCTTGAATCACCCGTCGAGGATCTCAACGACGGCTCGCTCGTGATCGGCACCGGGATGTTGTGGCCGATGCGCACCAGTCTTTGGCAGGAAGTCGCCTACGGTTCGCATCTGACTTCCCTGCGCGCCACGGAGGCCGAAATCCAGGCGCTGATCAGCGTTCCGCGGCGGCGGGACGCCAGCACCTATGGTGGTGATGGATTTGTCCTGACACTTGCATCCAGATATCTGGTGCTGGACTACATTTTATATCGTGACTACTCTGTCTATCCGAGTAGCTATTTCGCCTCTTCGAGTTACGACCTCCCAGCGACGACGATTGCCGTTGCCACCAACGCGTTCAATGGAGCGAAGCGAACGCACACCCGGAGTGCTCGCATTTATTCGTCAACCACTTTCTATGGCAGCGGAAACCTCCGGACGACGAGTTTCGCGATCCTCTGCCCACTCTTTGGTGATGTTCCGGGCCTATCCCGCACCGGCGGGAGATGGACCACGGTCCTGAGCGCCGGCATCGGAGCCGTCCTCGTTGACCCAGACATGTACTACTTTTTCTCGAACTTTTGGAGCAAGTCGTACCAGGATGAGATTGAGTCCGAGCCAGATTATGCCCTCTGGAATTTCGACCAGCCTCCGATTGCTCGGCCGCCTCCGGCGGAGTCTTCGACCACCAATCGCAATTTCGGAGAACCGGGACCGAGTTCGGCGTGGGGGCTCGCGGTCAAGGCGCTCATCGGGTACCAGCCGTTCAAGACAGGCTGGTACAGCGGGTTGAACTTCTACGCATCGCTGGACTACCTCGGCGTGTACGGCGGCCTGGGCGCGATTTCCGCCGGAACGAACTGGACGTTTTCGGGGGCCAAGAGGAACGAACCCGCTCCCGACTGAGCAGGACACCATGAAATATCTCTATCGTAAAACGTAATTTCATGGTAGCGTAATCCCATGATCCGGCGCACGGAACTCATGGGCCGCATCCGGCAGGCGCTCCGGCTGAGCCGGATCGTCGCCCTCCTGGGACCGCGCCAGTGCGGCAAGACCACTCTCGCGCAGGCTCTCGTGCCCGGAGACTCGCCGCGCTACTTCGATCTGGAGGATCCGGAACAGGCGGCGCGCCTGGAGGCTCCGATGACCGCGTTGCGGCCCTTGCGCGGGTGCGTCGTCATCGACGAAATCCAGCGACGGCAGGACTTGTTCCCCATCCTCCGGGTGCTCGCGGACCGGCGTCCGCTGCCGGCGAGGTTCCTCATCCTCGGCAGCGCCTCGCCCTCGCTCATGCGCGCCGCCTCGGAATCCCTCGCCGGGCGCATCGAGACCATCCACATGCAAGGCTTCACGCTGACGGAAGCCGGCCCGCGGTCGTACGAACGACACTGGCTGCGCGGCGGCTTCCCGCTGTCGTTCCTCGCCCGCACCGCGGAGGATTCCTACCAGTGGCGCCGCGGTTTCATCCGCACGGTGGTCGAGCGGGACCTGCCTGCCCTCGGGATGCGACTCCCCGCCGAATCCATGCTGCGTTTTTGGAGGATGCTGGCGCACGTCCATGGGCAGGTGTGGCACGCCGCCGATCCTGCGCGCTCCCTCGGCCTCAGCGAGACGAGCGTGCGCCGGTATCTCGACGTGCTTTCGGACCTCTTCCTGATGCGGCAACTTCACCCGTGGCATGCCAACCTCGGCAAGCGGCAGGTCAAGTCGCCGAAGATCTTCTTCCGCGATTCCGGACTGCTCCATCAGCTTCTCGGCATCCGGACGAGCGAGGGCTTGCACGCCCATCCAAAGCTTGGCGCATCCTGGGAAGGATACGCCGCCGAGGAAGTCATTCGCCTCACCGATCCCGATGAGGCCTGTTTCTGGGCCACCCACAACGGAGCGGAGCTCGATCTGCTGCTGGTCAAGGATGGCGTCCTGCAGGGCGTCGAATGCAAGTACGCGGACGCGCCCCGCATGACCCCCTCCATGCGCATCGCGATGCACGACCTGAAGCTTCATCGCCTCACCGTCATCTATCCGGGCGCCCGCCCGTATGAGCTCGCCCCGCGCGTCCAAGTCGTCCCGCTGGGGTGGGTGCTGAGCCGCGGAGCGGAGTGGTTCCGCGGGGGGGTACAATCAACCCCATGAGCCGATCGCTGATCGCGCTGGTCCTGGCGGCGATGGCGTCCACGGCGGACGCGGCCCCGGCGGCCAAGCCCCTGACGTTCGCGCTGGTGCCCAAGCTCCTGGACAACCCCGTGTTCAACTACGCGCGGGTCGGGGCGGAGAAGCGCGCGCGCGAGCTCGGGGGGATCTCCATCGTCTGGCGCGCCCCCCAGGAGGCCGACGCCGCGAAGCAGGTCGAGATCATCGAGGCGCTCGTCGCGACCAGGGTGGACGGCATCGCGGTGTCGTGCAACGAGCCCAGCGCCCTCAAGCCCGCGATCGACAAGGCGGTCGCCGCGGGCATCCCGGTCATCACGTTCGACTCCGACAGTCCCCTCTCGAAGCGGCTGACCTACTACGGGATCAACGACTTCGCGTGCGGGCGGATCCTGGGCGAGCAGCTCGCACGGGAGACCGGCGGAAGGGGGGACGTGGTCATCCTGACCGGGACGCTCGGCGCCTTCAACCTCGAGGAGCGGATGCGCGGCGTGAAGGCCGCCCTCAAGACACGGCCCAGGATGAAGGTGGTCCAGACCGTCGCCTGCGACGACGACATCGCGAAGTCCGTCTCGCTCATCGAGAGCACGCAGCGGGCCAGGCCGAAGCTGGCCGCCTGGGCGCTCGTCGGCGGCTGGCCGCTTTTCGCCCGGGGCGCGCTCGACAGCGTGGACACCGCGCAGACCAAGGTCGCCTCCTGGGACGCCCTCCCGCCCGAGTGGGCCTACCTCGAGTCGGGCAAGGTCAACGTGCTGCTCGGCCAACGCGTCTTCCACTGGGGCGCCGACAGCGTGAATCTGCTGAAGGCGGCCGTCGAGAAACAGAAGCTCCCCCGCAACTCCTACGCCAGCGTGGACCTCGTCACGCGGGGAAACCTGGCCGAGTACAAGAAGCTCTGGGCGTCGTGGGAAGACCCCGCGCAGCCGCTCAGCAACCCGCCCTACCTCAAGCCCTGAGCCGGTCCTAACCGCCATGCGCACCCGCCCGTTCGGCAAGCTCGGCTGGCCCGTCACCGAGATCGGATTCGGCGCGTGGGCGATCGGCGGGGGCTGGGGCGACCAGCGCGACGAGGACTCCCTCGCGGCGCTCAACCGGGCGCTCGACCTCGGTCTCACATTCATCGACACGGCCGCGGGGTACGGGAACGGCCGCAGCGAGCGGCTGATCGGACAGGCGCTCAAGGCGCGCGGGCTGCGCGGCGGCGGCAACGGGACCATTCGCGTGGCGACCAAGATCCCCCCCAACCAGCCCGGAAGCTGGCCGCCCGTCGCGGGCGAGCGCGCCGCCGACCGCTATCCCGAAGCGTACTTGCGCCGGCAGGTCGAGGAGCGGCTGCGGAACCTCGACACCGACACGCTGGACGTGCTCCAGCTTCACACCTGGAGCCGGACGTTCAACCGCGATCCCGAGCCGCTGCGCGTGCTGGCGAAACTCAAGCAGGAAGGGAAGCTCCTGGCGTTCGGCATCTCCACCCCCGAGCACGACCAGAACGCGATGAACGAGCTCGTCCGCGCCGGGCTGCTGGACAGCGTCCAGGTGATCTACAACGTTTTTGAGCAGGACCCCGAGGAGGAGCTGCTGCCGCTGTGCGCCGAGCGCGGCGTCGCCGTCATCGTGCGCGTGGTGTACGACGAGGGTTCGCTCACGGGCAAGTTCACGCGAGACACGGTCTTCGCGGAGAACGACTTCCGCCGCCAGTACTTCAGCGGCGACCGGCTGGGCCGCACCGTGGACCGGGTCGAGCGGCTGCGGGAGGCCGTCACCAAGGCGTCAGGCGGAGCCGAGCAGGATCTGGCCGCCGTCGCGGTTCGCTTCGCGCTCCATCACCCCGCGGTGTCCACCGTCATCACCGGCATCCGCAGCGTCCGCCAGGCCGAGTTGAACTGTTCCTACGGCACGCTGCCCCCGCTCTCCGACACCGTGTACGCCGAGCTCAAGCACCACGCCTGGCGCCGCTCCGTCTGGTACGGAGGCTAAGCGGCGGCATTCATTCGCAAAAGATCCGGACCTTGGTCTGACCATTCTTGTCGTCCACGTCGATCGCGGTGTCCCCAAGGGCCGCGATGAGCTCGTCTACCTGGCCACCCTTGAGCTTGCCCAGGTCGAGGGACAGGCCCTTCTGCCCGATGTGCTTCTGAATCTCCGCGCGCGCCTCCTCGGGAATGAGGCTGCTCAGGCCGATGCCGGCGCGGATGAGCTGCATGGGCACCCGGACGTTGACGTGCGCGTCGGGCCCCTCGACCTGAACCCGAAGCGTTTTCGGGTTTGCCCCCGCTCCCCGCGCGGGCGGGACGGGAGGGATCGGAGCCGCCGGTGGAACCGGCGGTTCCGGAGTGACGGGCTCGCCCAGCGCGGACAGCAAGCGCTCGGCGTCGTCCACGCTCACCTTGCCCGCAGCGACCATCTCGAGCACCTTCTTTCGTTCTTCGGCGTTCATCGTCATGCCTCCTCGGTGGCGATCAATAGACCCGCAGATGAAACCCAGTGGCGCCCCGGCCGACATCGAGATGCAGCCCGCGCGCGGCGCACAGCGTGCGATAGGCCGCCCAACCCACCTTGATCCACCGCCGGCCCCGGCGAAAGGGCAGAAGCACCACCGCGAGCGGCAGCGCCAAGATTCCCACCAGGAACCAGAACGGCCACAACAAGAACAACGGCAGCCACAGACTGCGCGGTCCGACGCGGAGACGCAGCAGGATCGGCGGGATCATCGCGGCTGGAGCGCCGCCAACGCCTCGTCCACCGTGATCTCCCCGCGGCTCAGTCGTTCGAGCACCTCCTCCCGCGCGGCCGCCGGCGTGACGTCCATGAAGCCCAGCGCCGCGCCGATCCGGTTCAGCCGGTTCTTCACCGTGGGATAGCTCTGGTTGAAGAGCCGCTCCATCTCCTTGATGGACCCGTGGCTGCGGACGAACGCGGCGACGAAGACCTGGTCGTCGGGTGGGAGCACTGCCAGCGGCGGCGGGGCGAACCGGCCCTCGACGGCGACACCGGTTCGCTCCAGGCACACGCGTTCAATCAAAAATGATTCGCCCTTGGTCAGGGAAACCAAGTCAAGCCATTCATTTTGGTCATCTGATCGGCTGTTCATAATTGAGATTATTACGTAACGAATTAAGTTTGTCAAGTATATCAGCAAGTCTACGTAATTTACACCGCTGTAATATGTATTATTTCATACAGTCAGCTGTTCGATCAGCGCCATTCCGGGCGGACCACGATTCGTGAGAGCCTAATACACAATGCTTTTTCGCGTGGCACGCATCTTGCTCTCTTGTCCACCGCCATGACGATCCTCCTGCTCCTCGCCTCGCTCGGACGGCTTTCCGTCTACGCGGAGGAAGCCGCCCTGCCGCCCGAACGCCTGCCGGCGCTGCTCGCCGAGGCGCGGGCCGCGAACCCCGAACTGCGCGCCGCCCGGCGGGAGGCGGACGCCGCCGCCGCCGAGGTCCGCCGCGCCTCCGCGTGGCCGGACCCGCAAGTGGAGGCCGCGCGGGAAGACACCCCCGACATGGGCCGGACGCTCTACACGGTCAAGCAGGACATCCCCTTCCCGGGCAAGACGTGGCTCGAGCGGTCGGCGGCCGCGGCGCGGGCGCGCCCCCCCCCCCCGCGGGGGGCCCCCCCCCCCCCCGGCAACGTCACCCCCGGCCCCCGGGCCGTCCCCCCCCACCCCCGGGGCGCCCGGGCGCACGCAGCCCC
>CAYHEI010000145.1:0-953 GCA_964355385.1 uncultured bacterium
TGACCCCATCTACTTTTGAGGTGTATGATGAAGAAAAATGAAGCATTGGCATCACGGGCTTTCGGCCAATTGGAAACCGGTACAGGGGCAGGTTATCCTTATGTTAATGAGTCTGACCTGCGGTTGCGCCACGGCACCTCACCTGCGCTCCGAAGAGGCCACGATCACTGCGCGAGAAAGCTATGAACGTGACCACATCAATCTCGAGTTCATTGTTGGCCTGCCTGTCGCTCCTTCGACGTTCTTCATCCCCAGACCAGGAAACGGCATCTCGCACTTTGGGCAAGATCTAGGGGCTGAAGCCCGATATCGATTGGGAAGGACGTTGGCGGGGGGCGCAAGGTTCATTGGCTCCTCACTCCCCGGCGCAACGTGGCAGCGCATTGAGAATAATTCGTTCAGCCTCGCTCAAGGCCTCATGGGCATGTCCTACGAACCGCCCGGTGATGTTATTTGCTCCAGATTCTCCTTTCGCGCCGGCTACGGGGAAGCCATCCTCTATTCCAGGACCTTTGATGAACTCGCGGCGGGCGAGGGTTGGGGCGGCGAACTTGCCGCTGAGATATCGACGTTCACGGGTACACCCGTCTTCAAGAGAATCCTCCCGGCATTCTTGTGGGCGATCTTCCCGCACTGGTTCAGTATCGAGGCCGGATATCGGTACGCACTCATGCCGCTCAAGTTCTCGGTGGACGTCGATGCGAACGGCGATGGATTAGTTGACAACCGTAAGGGAAGCGACTACGTCGACGCTCGGGCTCGCAAAGTAAGGAATTGGAGCGGATTGTTCATGAGGATCGGAGAACACTGGTCGTTCTGAACGTTCCGAAAGCATTGGGCGCTGATCCGGGCGGAGAGGATGGGGGGAACGCGTGGGGTCAGAACGCGTGGGGTCAGGGCTTGCCCTGTGACAAATCGGAAGAGCACACGTCTGAACTCCAGTCACGTGAAAC
>CAYHEI010000145.1:963-7297 GCA_964355385.1 uncultured bacterium
GGCCCGGGGGGGGCCCACCCGGGGGGGGGCCGGGGCGGGCCGGGTGCCGCCCCGGGCAACGCCCTGACCCCATCTAACTGACCATACTCGGCCCGCTTGTCCTTGAGGACATCCCGCCGCACCCGCCGCTATCACGGGAGATTGCCTCCTTCGGCCACGTCCGGCGGTTCCTACAGGTACCGCGAGCTGAGCCAGGTAGAGAAGCCGATGGAGACGCGGTCGAGGAGCGGCAGGCGGACGTGCTCAGTCCTTGCGGAACTCCCCCCGCTTGCGGTAAGGCGCCGTCGGCTCGGCGACGGCATGCGTAGCCCTTGGTGCCCGTGCCGCCTGCGGCTTGGGGAATCCATGTTTCCTGCGAATTGCCTCGAGATCCCGCTGAAGCAGTTCCGGGTGTTCCGCATAGCGCCGCGAGAGCCCGGCTCGGATGTCGCGCATCATCTTGACGGCATCAAGCGTCTTCTTCATCGAGCACCTCCCGCGGCGAGCGGATGTCGAGGATCCCGTAGCCCATCTTCATGTTCACCGCATTATACAAGCGAATGCGCCGCAGATTGACAATGTGTTTGAAGTTCCAGCTCACGAGGACATCCACACGAGCGACCGTCGCCACCGCGATATGCAGGGCGTCCAGTAGGCTGTCCGAAGCCACGACCCCATCGCGAAGGTAGGTATCGGCCAAGGCCCGCGCCTCAACCCCGAGCGACACCGCTTCGCGTCCGGACGCAGGGATACCGTCAAGAATGGCGCGAACGGCCGGAGGCGCGGGATCAATCTCACCTTGGGTCAAATCCGAGATGACAGCGACCTTGCGCCCTGCGGAGAACTCCGCGATCAACCGGACCGACCACTCCTTGAATTCCTCGTCCAGGCAACCGCCGATCACCGAGGTGTCAACATAGACTTTCATCGGTTCTTACAGATAGCGCGAGCTGAGCCAGGTGGAGAAGCCGATGGACACGCGGTCGAGCAGCGGCAGCCGGGCGCGGGGGACGGACGGATCGAGCGCGCGGTCGGGCGCGGCCGCGACCTTCACGAGCAGCGCCTCGTACGTCTCGCGCATGATCTCCGGCCCGGCGAGGGCGCGGCGCAGCGCGGGGGTGAGGGCGCGCTGCGCCCGGGCGAAGTAGGCCCGCGCGCGGCCGATCTCGTAGCGCGCCAGCTCGTGGAACTCCTGCGTGGGCTCCGCCGCTTTCAAGGCGGCTTCCGTGACCCCGAAGGTCGTCAGGTCCGACTGGGGGAGGTAGACCCGGTCCGTCTTGAGGTCGGGCCCGAGATCGCGCAGGATGTTGGTGAGCTGGAGCCCGCACGCGAGCTGTCGCGAGTACTCGCGGGCGCCGGGCTCGTCGTGCGCGCCCAGGACCTGCAGCACCAGCAGCCCCGGCGCCCACGCGACGCAGTCGCAGTAGGATTCCAGCTCCTCCACCGTCGCGTACCGGCGACGGGCCAGATCCATCGCGAAGCCCTCCAGGATCCGGTCGAAGTACTCGCGTTTCAGCCGGTGGATGCGGACGAAGGGGAAGAGCGCCTGCATGACGGGGGTCCGCGGCGTGCTGTGGAAGAGCAGATCGACCTCCTCACGCCAGCGGGCGAGGCCCTCCGCGCCCGTGCCGGGCTCCACGTCCACCGCGTCGTCCGCGGCGCGACAGAACGCGTACACCGCCTTGACGGCCTCGCGCTGGGGCTTCGGCAGGACGAGGATGCCGAAGAGAAAGTTGGACTGGAGGATGCTGTTGCCGGAGGCGGTCGCCGCCTTGTTCGCCACTAAATCGGCGGAGTATGCCCTTGCTCTTCGCCCAGGATCATGTCGCGGACCGTCTTCCCCGCGGGGATCATGGGATACACGTCCTCTTCCTTCGGGATGATCACGTCGAGCACGTAGGGGCCCTTCGTGCGGAGCATCTCCTCGATGGCCGGCACGACCTCCTCGCGGCGCATGATCTTGCGCCCGGGCACGCCGTACAGCGCCTGACAGCCCGCGGAGAAATTCGGGATCTCCTCGGAGAACTCCGAGGAGGAGTAGTTCCCCGCGTAGAACTTGCGCTGCCACTGCCCCACCATCCCGAGCATGTGGTTGTTCAGGATGACGGCCTTCACCGGCAGGTTGTTGTCCGCCACCGTGCGCATGTCGTTGATGTTCATCTCGAAGGAGCCGTCCCCGTCGATGTCGATCACGAGGTCGTCCGGGCAGCCGAACTGCGCGCCGATCGCGGCGGGCAGGCCGAAGCCCATCGTCCCGGCGCCGCCGGACGTGATGAACCGCCGGGGCCGGTCGAACTTGTAGTACTGGAACGCCCACATCTGATGCTGGCCCACGCCGGTCGTCAGGATGGCGTTCCCGCCCGTGATCTCGTGCAGGCGTTCGAGGAAGTACTGCGGCTTGATCTCGCCCGTCCCCGGCTTGTACCGGAACGGGTGCTTCCGCTTCAGCTCCTCGATGCGCTCGTACCAGGGGCCGTAGTGCCCCATCTTCACGCGCCCCGCCATTTCCTTGAGCGCTTCCTTGAGGTCGCCGTTCACGGGCGCCTGCACCTTCACGTTCTTGTTGATCTCGCTCGGGTCCACGTCCACCTGGATGAACTGGGCCTGCGTCGCGAAATGGCGCGGATCGCCCGTCACGCGGTCGTCGAACCGGGCGCCGAGCGCCACCACCACGTCGGCCTCGTGGATCGCGTAGTTCGCGAACGCCGACCCGTGCATGCCGAGCGAGCCCGCGTACAGCACGTGGGAAGCCGGGAAGGCGCCCATGCCGAGGAGGGTGTGCGACACGGGGATGCCGGACGCCTCCACGAACTTGCGCAGCTCCGGGCAGGCGTCCGCCAGCACCACGCCCTGTCCCACGTACAGCAGGGGCTTGCGGGCCTTCGCGAGAAGCTCCATCGCCCGGTCGAGCTGCGTGTGGTTGAGCCGGCGCTCCGGTCCGTACCCCCGCAGCTTGAAGTCGAAGGACACCGTGCGCACGTCCACCTTGTTCGCCTGCGCGTCCTTGGACACGTCCACGAGCACGGGGCCGGGCCGGCCGCTGGAGGCCACGTAGTGCGCCTCGCGGATCACGCGCCCCACATCCTCCGTCCGGGTCACGAGGTAGTTGTGCTTGGTGATCGGCATCGTCACGGTCGTGATGGGCGTCTCCTGGAAGGCGTCCTTCCCGATGTACGTGCTCGTCACCTGGCCGGAGATGCCCAGAAGCGGGGTCGAGTCCATGCGCGCGTCCGCGAGCGGCGTCACGAGATTCGTCGCGCCGGGCCCCGACGTCACCATCGCCACGCCCACGCGGCCGGTCGCGCGCGCGTACCCCTGCGCCGCATGCCCCGCGCAGCGCTCGTCGCCGCTCAGGATCACCTTGATCGGGGAGAACACCAGCTCGTCGTACGTCGGAAGGATCGTCCCGCCGGGGTAGCCGAACATCACGTCCACGCCGAGCTCCTCGAGGCCCTCCACCAGGATGCGGGAGCCGGAGCGCTCGTGCGTATTCTCGCGCTTGGGTTTCGGCTTCGCGGCCGGCGAGGTCGCCTCGGACGGTTTCGGCGTCATGGCTTCGAGTGGTCCGCCCCGCGCGCACCCGCGCGGGCGGCGTCATGGAGCAGAGTGGGTCGCAGCAAGTTCATGTTCGGGGTCCTTGATTCTAGTTTATCGCCCGGACGGGGGCAAGGCCACCTTGGCCGCCGCCCGGTGGATGCGCGCGAGCATCCAGGACAGCGCTTCGGGCACGGGATCCGTGAGGACCGGCAGGAAGACCACGTGGGGAATAAGCGCTTCCGCCCGGGGCAGCGGCTCCGGCGTCCGCCAGCCCGCGCGGAGCGGCGCGCGGCCGGCCGGGTACAGCTCCCCACCCTCGGCGAACACGGGGAGCCGGTGCAGGAGCGGGTAGGCGTTCGCGGACGCCTGGACGCCCTCGGCCCGCAGCGCCGCGATGAACTCCCCCGCCGTGATCCCGCCGACGCGCTCGGGGAGCAGGCGCACCGGGAAACCGTAGAAGCCCCCGCGCCGTCCGCCGTCCGGCACGCGCAGCGGTGCCAGGAACGGAATGTCGCGGATGCCCGCTTCGACCGCCTCCACCCAGGCCGTGCGCCCGGCGTTCAGCGCCCCGAGCTTGCGGAGCTGCACCGCCGCGATGCCGATCCCGAGCGGGTGCGCGCGGAACTTCATCCCGGTGCCGTACGGCTGGAAACGCTCGTAGTCCGGCGTCTCGAGGTCGATCCCCGCGAGGCGGTTCACCTGCCCCGCGAGGCACGCGCGCTCGAAGACCCCGGTGTCGTCCGTCGCCAGGACGCCCCCCTCGCCCGCGCTCACCGGTTTGCTGCCCTGCAGGCTCCAGCACGCGACGCGGCCGAAGGTCCCCACGGGCTTCCCCCGGTACGTCGCGCCGTGCGCGTGCGAGCAGTCCTCGATCACGGCCACCCCGGCTTCGCGGCTCACCGCCATGATCGCGTCCAGGTCGCACGGCCAGCCCCACAGATGCACCGCGATGATCGCCTTGGTGCGCGGCGTGATCCGCCGGCTCAGGTCCGCGGGGTCCAGCAGCCCCGTCTCGGAGTCCACGTCGCAGAAGACCGGCGCGGCGCCGAGCATGGGCGCGGGGGCGATCGAGCAGATCCAGTTCCACGCCGGGGTGATGACCTCGGCGCCCGGCCCCACGCCCAGCGCGTACATGGCGCTGTACAGCGCCGCGGTCCCGTTGGAGACCGTCACGGCGTGCCGCAGCCCCGTGAACTCGCGCCACGCCGCCTCAAAGGCGCGCACCACCGGCGTGCCGCCGGACAGCTCGTTGCGCAGCGTCATCTCGTACGCCGCGCGAGCCTCCTCTTCCCCCACCTGCCGCCAGCGATCGAGCTCGGGGAGGGCGGGCGCGGCCGTCTGCACGAACTCGCGGGGCATGGCCCCTCTATAATACGCCCAACAATGAAGCTCGCCATCTGCAACGAGATGTTCAAGGGCTGGGAGCACGCGCGGATCGCCCGCTTCTGCGCGGGGCTGGGGTACGAGGGCGCGGAGCTCGCGCCGTTCACGTTCGGCACGAGCCCCGTCGCGATGACCAAGGAGCAACAGCGCGCGCTGCGGGGCGCCTACGAGGACGCCGGGCTGCCCGTGATCGGCCTGCACTGGCTGTTGGCCGGGACCGAGGGACTCTCGATCACGACCGAGGACGACACGGCGCTCGCGCGCACCGCGGAATACATGAAGCAGCTCACCCGGCTCTGCGGCGCGCTCGGCGGCGAGGTCATGGTCTTCGGCTCCCCCAAACAGCGCTCGCTCGAGCCCGGGCAGGACGCGGCGGCCGCGTTCGCGCGCGTCGTCTGGCTGTTCAAGGACCTGGCGCTCGCCGCGTCGGACGTGGGCGTCACGCTCTGCTTCGAACCGCTCGGCCCGGCGGAAACGAACTTCATCAACACCATGCGCGAGGGCGTGTCGCTCGTCGAAGCGGTGGACCACCCGAACGTGCGGCTGCATCTGGACGTGAAAGCCATGACCGCGGCGGAAGTGCGGCCGCCCGCCGAGGTGATCCGCGAGGAAGGCGGACGCCACCTGCGCCACTTCCACGCCAACGACGCGAACCTGCTCGGGCCCGGCATGGGCGACGTGGAGCAGGCGCCCATCGGCGCCGCGCTGCGCGCGGTCGGGTACAATCGGTGGGTATCCGTCGAGACGTTCACGGAAGGTCCGGGGCCGGAGGAAATCGCGCGACGCAGCCTCGCCGAGCTGAGGCGGGCGTACCAGGAGGAGTCGAATGGCGAATCTTAACTTGACCGTCGAGGCGGGCCGGCACGACCGCCGCCATGTTCCCGTGTCCGTTCCGCTCCCGGCCGCCGTCAAGGACAAAACGTTCCTCCTGCAACCCGGCGCGATTCCCGCGCAGAACGTGGACGGGAACCTCGTCTTCGTGCTGGACCGCCTGGACGCCGGCAAGACGCTCGCGCTGACGGCTTCGCCCGCCACGCTGCCGGACACCGTGACGCTCGCGGAACGCGACGACACGCTTTCCATCGCGGACGCGGGCCGGCTCGTCACGCAGTATCACTTCGGGGAGAAGAGTCCGCTGCCCCTCCCCTCGAAGCCATACTTCTACCCGTTGAACCTGAACGGCCTGTGCCTCACGCGGCGCGTGGCGCCCAAAAGCGAGAAGCAGCCGGAAACCGACCACCCGCACCACCGCTCCCTCTGGGTCGCCCACGGCGACGTCAACGGCGCGAACGTGTGGGACGACGGCGAAGGACACGGCTACCAGCGCCACGCCGCGTTCGGCGCCCGGGCCGCCGGCCCGGTCTGCGCCGGCTTCGCCGAGACCGTGCGCTGGGAGACCGCCGCCGGAAAGCCGGTCGTGGAGGACGAGCGGACG